>CAZXXV010000075.1:0-7143 GCA_964644725.1 uncultured bacterium | reverse complement strand
GCCGAGCCAGCATCGCGGACGCTTCATCTCAGTTACGGTCCGCCGTGTGAAGGAAGATTCTCGACGTACCGCCTCAGCTAGACCCGGAATGTCAAGGCACGACGCGAGGGCAGCTTCTCGTCCTGAGGCTGGGATCCGGTCTCCCTGTCCAGGCGCTTCCCCTTCTCGCGACCGCGGCTTTCTCCTTGACATCCGCCATGGAAAGGCGCAATGCTTGAATGAAAAGATCGTCCGGGGGTGTGGCGTGCGCGGGAGCATCCCCAGGCGAGCTCAGTTCGGGCGCGTTCTTCGCTCGGTGCCACGGGCATGATCCAGGCTCTATCAAGACGCCGTCACCGCATGCAAAGATATCCCACACCCCGGTCGTCCCGATCGCCCCCCAGGATGAGGCAGGCAGGCCAGGCCGTCCCCCGACGGGATCTCGGCTCCCCGAAGGCGATCGAGCCGTCCGGATTCCCCATCCCGTTCCTTCGGGTTTCGGGCTGTTGGATTCCTACAAGCCTGGCCGTCTTGACCCCGTATGGAGCTTCTGCCGATTGCCGTACCGCTTTCATCGTGCGACAGAACGTGGGGAGGTCACATCCCTCGAGGAGGAAGTCGATGAAACGAAACGGGAACGAGAGCCGGCTCGCGCGGACACAATCGAACCACGTCAGCCGGCGCCACTTCCTGAAAACGGCCGCCACGGTCGCCGGAGCTGCGGTTGCTTCTCCGTACCTCAGCGGCTCCCAGGCGTTCGGCGCGGAAGCCGAATCCAAGGTGGTGATGGGGTACGGGCTGTCCCTCGTTCAACTCGATCCCCACCGGAATGAGAACACGGTCCACGAGAGCGTCCTGCGCAACATGTACGAGTGCCTGGTCGCTTTCAGCAGGGATCTGAAGATCGAACCGCAGTTGGCGACCGAGTGGAAGCGGATTAACGACAGGACCATGCAGTTCAAGCTCCGCCAGAACGTCAGGTTCCATAACGGCGAGGAATTCGACGCCGAGGCGGTCAAGTTCAGCATCCATCGGATGCTGGATCCCAAGACGGGCGCGCCGCTCCTCAGCACGTACGGCCTGATCGACCGCGTGGACGTTGTGGACAAGTACACCGTCAACATCGTGACCAAGAACCCTGACCCGGTCCTTTTACCCCGGCTGGCCGGGTTCCACACCATCATCGTGCCGCCCAAGTACTTCTCCACCGCCAGCAAGGAGGATCTGGCCACCAAACCGGTCGGGACGGGCCCCTACAAGTTCGTCTCGTGGGCCAAGGACCAGGATCTCGTCATGGAGGCCAATCCCGGGTACTGGGGCGGCGTCCCGAAGATCAAGAAGGTCATCGTCCGGGGCATCCCGGAGACGAGTACCCGGGTCTCGGCCCTCCTGGCCGGCGATGTGGACATCATCCCGGCGGTCCCGCCTGACGACATTGACCGGATCAACAGGAGCGGCAAGGCGCGCATCATCAGCATCCGGGGCAACCGGATCGTCTTCTTCCACATCAACTGCCGGTCCAAGCCCTTCGACAACAAGCTGGTTCGCCAGGCGCTCAACTACGGCGCCAACATAGACCGCATCATCAGTACGGTGTTGAAGGGCAACGGTACCCGAGTCGCGACAATGCTCAACCCCTGGTACGCCGGTTACGAGGACGAGGTCAAGCCGTTCCCCTACGACCCCGAGAAGGCCAAGGCCCTCCTGGCGCAGGCGGGGTACGGGAGCGGTGCCGAGTTCACCTTCTACGGCACTCAGGGTCGCGTCCCGAAGGACAAGGAAGTCGTCGAGGCCCTCGTGGGCGAGCTAGCGAAGGTCGGCCTGAAGGGCAACCTCAAGTGGTTGGATTGGGGGACGACGGTCAGCCAGGCCAGCGGCGGGAAGCTCGAGGGCCTCTGGTTCGGCAGTTGGGGCAACTGGATGCACGATGCGGACAATTCTCTGTTCACTCGCTACCACAGCAGCTCGATGTACGCCAAGGTCTGGCAGGGCTACAAGAACGAGAGACTCGACAAGGTCCTTGAGGAAGCCCGCATAACCCTGGACGTGGCCAAGCGGGCCAAGCTGTACACGGAGGCCCAGAAGGTCCTCCAGGATGACTCCCCCAGCCTGTTTACTTACGCCATCCAGGACATCTACGCGATCAACAACAGGATCGAGTGGACGCCGCGGACCGACGAGATGATCTGGCACAAGGAGATGTCGCTAGCGCAAAAGTAACGCCCGACAGGGAAGGGCGGACCGGCGGGCGTTCGCCGCGCGATGGTCACAGTCCCCGGGAGGCATCGGGTTCCTGCTCGATGCCTCCCACATTTCCGGCATCCCACGACCCATGCTCACATACATCATCGGCAGGCTCCTGCAATCCATTGTGGTGATCCTAGGGGTCCTGCTCCTCGTGTTCTTCATCGTGAACCTGACGGGGGATCCCATCCGGATCATACTGCCGCCCGAGGCGAGCCAGGAGGACGTGGAACGGCTCCGCGTGCAGATGGGTCTAGACAGACCCCTGCCGGAGCAGTTCATCCGCTTCATCGCGGGGGCGGTCCGCGGGGACTTCGGCGAGTCCCTGCGGTATCGGGGCCAGCCCGCGCTGAAGCAAGTGATCCAACGCTTCCCGGCGACGCTGACCCTGGCCGCGGTGACGCTGGCTTGGTCCCTGCCGGTGGCGCTCATCCTGGGAACCATCGCCGCGGTCCGGCACAACTCCATCATTGACAATCTGGCGATGGTGACCGCCCTGTTGGGCCAGTCCTTGCCCAGCTTTTGGCTGGGCCTGATTCTGATCCTCATTTTCGCTGAGCAGTGGAACATCCTCCCCTCTTCCGGATACGGCGGGCCGCAGTACGTCTTGCTTCCGGCGTTGACCCTGGGGGCGTTCTTCACGGCGCGGAATACCCGCCTGGTGCGATCGGGCATGCGGGAGGTGCTGGAACAGGATTACATCCGGACCGCCCGGGCCAAGGGACTGGGCGAGCGCATCGTGCTCGTGCGTCACGCGCTCAAGAATATGGCCATCCCCGTGGTGACGATCGTCGGGTTGGACATCGGACAGCTCCTGGGCGGGGCGGTGGTGACCGAGACGGTCTTCGCCTGGCCGGGGATCGGCCGGCTGGCGATTGATTCGATCCTGAATCGCGATTTTCCCGTCCTCGAGGCCGACGTGTTCTTCATCGCGGTTGCGTTTGTCGGAATCAACCTAGTCATCGACATCCTGTACACCTGGCTGGACCCCCGAGTCAGGGTCAAATAGGTTGGGGCGAGCGAGGAGCCATGGCTGAGGTCGGTGGAACCGTGGAAGCTGGGACGGCCACCCCTGTCGTCCGGTCGCAGTGGAAGCGCGCCCTATCCTCCCTGCGCAAGAGTCGCGCGGCGGTCGCGGGCTTCATCGTCCTGGGATGCGTGGTCGCGCTGGCGATCTCGGCCAATTGGATCTCGCCGCACAATCCCAACGAGCAGGTGCTCGAGCGACGGCTGACGCCGCCTGCCTGGCTGGCCGGGGGATCCCCCCGACACCTCCTGGGCACCGATCACCTCGGGCGAGACATCCTCAGCCGCATAATTTATGGATCGCGCATCTCGCTCACCGTCGGGACCCTCGCCGTGATCATCTCCGGCATCCTTGGCGTGGGGGCCGGCCTCATCGCCGGATACTACGGCAGACGGCTCGATGCGACGATCATGCGCCTGGTGGACGTCCAGCTCGCCTTCCCGTTCATCCTGTTGGCCCTGGCCATCATCGGCGTGCTGGGACCGGGGCTGCGGAACGTCATCATCGTGCTCGGCATCGCGGGATGGATGGTCTATGCCCGGGTGATCCGCGGCCAGGTGCTCTCCGTGCGGGAGCAGGAGTTCGTCGAGGCCGCGCGAGCCGTCGGCGCCTCCGACTTCCGGATCATCCGCTTCCACGTGCTTCCCAACACCCTGGCCCCGGTGATCATCGTAGGCACCTTCGCCGTGGCCACATGCATCATCACCGAGGCGTCCCTGACCTTCTTCGGTCTCGGGGTCGAGGCTACCATTCCCACCTGGGGCTCGATGCTCTCCGACGGAAGAGCGTACATGGGGACCGCCTGGTGGCTGACGACCTTCCCGGGCCTGGCGATGATGCTCACGGTGCTTTCGCTCAACGTGATCGGCGACTGGCTGCGGGAGTTCCTTGACCCGCGCATGCGAAACCTGTAATCAGCCGCTCCGTGGCGTTCCAGCGAACGACCCGCCTCACGCAATCGGCTTCACGCCCCCGGATTCCTTCCCACCCCCGCAGAGTCTCCCCACCCCTGAAGAGAGGATCCCTCCCCGTCCGCAGGGCCACCAGCTCAGGATCAGCGGTTCGGCAGCTCGGATGGTCAATTCGGAAAAGAGAAGCGACGGTGAGCAACCGCACAGACCGACGAGCGGTCGGGATCGAGATCGACCGGTGGGGCGGCTCAGATCACCGTTTCGTGCGGGATGACCGTGTCTTTCGGGATGATGACGATGCCATCACGGATGTAGTAGAGGGGGTGATCCACCGTGTCGGGCTTGCCCTCGGGCGTGATGACGCACTTGTCCCCGATGCGGGCGTTCTTGTCGATGATGGCGTAATCGATCCGGGTGTTCTTGCCGATGCCGATGCGCGGGCGATTCTCCGCAGCATTCTGCCGGATGGACTCCAGCGACTCGAAGTAGTCGGCCCCCATGATGACGGTGCGGTTGATGTGGCTGCCCGCATCCACCAGGAACCGCAATCCCACGATGCTGGAGGAGATCCGGCAATGGTTGATGATGCAGCCTTCGGAAATGATGGCATGGTCAAGGGTGGCGCCGTTGATCTTGGAGGCCGGCAGGAAGCGCGCGCGTGTGTAGATGGGGGCGCTCATGTCGAAGAAGTTGAACCGCGGCAGCTCGGAAGTCAGATCGAGGTTGGCCTCGAAGAACGCGCGGATGGTCCCGATGTCCTCCCAGTAGCCCTGAAAGACATAGGAGAACACCCGCTGGCTCTGGATGGTTTCCGGGATGATGTGTTTGCCGAAGTCGGCCAGGTCATTGTCGAGCAGACGGAAGAGCACATCCCGGTTGAACAGGTAAATCCCCATGGACGCGAGGAAGAATTCCTGATCGGCTTCGATGCCAAGTCGGGGGTACGACGCCCGGTCCAGCCCGAGGCTGTCGAGCAGCTCGGGCTCTTTGGGCTTTTCCACGAAGCGGACGATGCGCCGGTCAGCGTCGATTTGCATGATGCCCAGGCCCTGGGCGGCGCCCCGGGTCACCGGAATCGTGGAGATCGTGATATCCGCGCCCGACTCGACGTGCTGCTCCAGGATCTTCCGGAAATCCATGCGATAGAGCTGATCGCCGCTCAGGATCAGCGCGTAATCGAACTCCACATTCCGGAAGTGGATGAGGTTCTTCCGCACGGCATCCGCGGTGCCCTGGTACCACGAGGTGTCCGTGTGGCTCTGCTCTGCCGCAAGGATCTCGACAAACCCGCCGGTGAAATGGTCGAACTTGAACGACCCATACACGTGCCGGTGGAGGGAGGCGGAGAGAAACTGCGTGAGGAGAAAAATCCGCCGCATCTCCGAGTTGATGCTGTTGGAGATGGGGATGTCCACCAGGCGGTACTTCCCTGCCAAGGGCACAGCGGGCTTGGCGCGTTCGCGGGTGAGCGGGAACAGCCGGACTCCCTGACCGCCACCCATGATGATGGTCAGGACCTTATGTGGATCGGCAGAACGGGTCTTGGTGGCAGGCATGGTCGAAGTCCTCAGCTCCACGACTTGGACAGGAAGCGGGCCAGCCGCTCCATCGCCGGTTCGAGGATCGTACGCTCGGCAGCATAACAGATGCGCACGGACCCCTCACCCCCGGCGCCGAAGGCCACGCCGGGCGCCATACCGACCTTGGTCTCCTGGAGGAGTTTCCAGCAGAAGGCGAACGAGTCCGTCAGCCCGTCAATCCTTGGAAAGACGTAGAATGCCCCATCGGGGGAAGGCACCGTCACGCCCGGCATCTGGCGGAGGGCGGCCAGGCAGAAGTCCCGGTTCTCCTTGAGGCGGATGAGCATCTGCCTCAGTTCCCCTTCCCCATGGGCGAGGGCGGTTTGCGCTGCGCGCTGGATGAAGCTGGGGGCATGGGAGACGATGAACTCGTTGAGCTGCGTGGCCCTTTCCCCCACGTCCCGGCGGGCAACCAGCCAGCCGAGTCGCCAGCCAGTCATGCAATAGGTCTTCGAGAAGGATTGCGCCACCATCACGGCGTCGCTGCGGGTGGCCTTGCGCAGGATCGAGGGGGCGGGGACTCCGAGTTCCGGGCTTCGATAGTAGAGGCGCTCGTACACCTCGTCGGCGAGCAGCCACAGGTCGCGGCGACGGGCGAATTCCAGGAGCTGTTCCTGCTCGTCCTCGGTGGCGACCCAGCCCAGCGGATTCGACGGGGAGGTGTAGACCAAAAGGCGAGTCCGGGGCGTCACCGCCCGCTGGAGCGCATCGAGATCAATCCCATAGCGGCCCTCTCGCAGCGCGAGCGGGATCTCCACCGGAGTCGCGTTGTCCATACGAACGATCGCGGAGGCATTGGGCCAGGCGGGTGTCAACACGAGCGCCTCGTCCCCGGGGTTGAGGACGCAGCGGATTCCCACGTTGAGTGCCTGCACGCCGGAAGCCGTCACGACGATCTCCGACAGCGGATCGAGCTTCACCCCATGGAGCCTGCCGTAGTAACTGGCCAGATCCTGCCGCAGGCCCGGCAGACCGGCATTCTCCGTATAGAAGGTGTAGCCTTCCTCCAATGCGGCTGCCGCAGCGCGCTTGATGTACTCCGGCGTGGGGATGTTGGATTCCCCGAAGTACAACTTGAGGACGCCGTCCATTTTCATGGCAGCTTCCGCTAGCTCCCGAATGCGGGATTGCGGGACCTGTGCGGCCGACGAAGCGACGGTAGGCATGATGTCTTGAAAACCTCCGTTGGAGAACGTTCTCGGATAACAGGCCTGGGGGAGTAGGCTAAGGTTCGTGGCGCCGTTTTCACCCGATGTGGATTATGCGATGAGCCTGCCAGGGCGTCAAGAAAATGAGGAATTGACCATGGGGAAAGAATTGAGCGAGGTCCTCGGCTCCATCGTTCCGGACGGACGGATGAGCTGTGTTACACGGCTGGTCGCCGTGAGCCCAGTCTTAGAGG
>CAZXXV010000074.1:0-12135 GCA_964644725.1 uncultured bacterium | reverse complement strand
GCGGCGCAGGAATGGTGATGAAGCCGGCGCCGATTTTCGCGGCGGCATTTCCCAAGGTCACCGGCCAGGTCATCGGACTCGAGCAAGAGCGCGTGCTGCTCGATCTCGGCGCCAAGGACCAGGTGATTCCCGGTCTGGAGCTCCAGGTCTATCGCGAGGGGCAGGAGTTCAAACACCCGTACACCGGCCAGATCCTGGGGAAGCTGGACCGGGACGTGGGCCGGGTGCGGATCCTCGAGGTCCATCCGAACTTCTCGGCGGCCGAGATCATCCAGCGGGCGGAAGGGACGATGGTCCAGCAGGGCGATCACGTCCGGGTGACCTCCGCGCGCGTCATCCTGGCCCTGCCGAATGTGGACGTGAGCGACGTGGCCGGCGCCAATACCCGGTCGGTGACGCGCGACCTCATCAATGCGCTGGTCAAGACGGGCCGGTTCGAGGTCATGAACGACCAGCGCATCCGCGCGGCCCTCCAGGAGGAGTCGAGCCCTGCGGGGACCCGTACGGACTCCGTGCCGGACGACCGGGCGAGATCCGCCTCGGGCGGGAAGGTTTCCACCCCCGACCAGCTCACCGACCCGGCGGTACTCCAGGCCCTGTGGAAGCGGCTGCGGGTGTCGGCAGTCCTGCTGTCGAAGCTCAGCCTCATGGAGAAGGCGGTCACGTGGGACGTCCAGGTGATCTCCACGGTGCGGGGCGATTCCATCACCTTGGCCAGCGCGGAGGTCAAGGGCGCCTCGCCGAAACTCGGCTCGGCATCCAGCCGGGGGGGCGGATCGTTCGCCGGAGGCCGGGAGGCGCCGCGCATCGATCAGGTGGCCTTCGGTTCCCAGGAGATCCCGTTCAAGGCCCAGGCCATGGCCGCGGGAGAGTTGACCGGCGACGGCACCATGAAGCTGGCCATCACCGACGGCCAGGGGATCTACATCTACAGCCTGGAGAAGACCGGCATCAAGCAGGTGTGGAGCTACGCGGGCCGCACCTCGGACAACGTGATCGCCCTGGATGCGGCGGACATCAACGGCAACGGCGTGGCCGAGATCTTCGTCACCAACTACGCGTACTCGCGGGGAGGCTCAACCCAGACATCCGGACGCCTCCAGTCTTATGTTCTGGAGTACCGGCAGGGGAAGTTCGAGAAGATCTGGGACGAGGCCTCTCTGTACTTTCGGGTCCTGGAGGGGCCGGACGGCAGGCCCCAGTTGTACGGCCAGGCGGCCGGCCTGGACACGCCCTTCGAGGGCCCTGTCCGCCAGTATCTCTGGCAGGGGAACCGCTACGCGCCCGGGACGGCCGTCTTATTGCCGAAGCAGTTCAACACGATCTACGGCTTCGCCCTGGCCGATTTGGATGGGGAAGGCTCGCCCAAGACCCTCGTGCTGGACCAGCTTGACTATCTGCGCGTGTATGATAAGGGCGGGGCGGAGATCTATCGGAGCAGCGATCGGTACGGCGGATCCGAGCTGGTGCTGGAGTACGATCCCAGCCGGGCCGGAGAGAACCCCCGCTCGGGCATCCAGCCCAATCGGCTCATCATTCAGGGGCGGATGTACTACCAGGACATCCTGGGCGACGGGAAGAAGCAGCTCGTCCTCCCGCGCAACACGCCCTCGACCGGGTACGTCTTTCACACACGCCTGTATGACAAGGGCAAGATCTTCGGCCTGAGCTGGGACGGCATCGGCATGCAGGCGGTCTGGGAAACGAGGGAGCTTTCGGGATACGTTGCAGATTTCGCATTGGTTGATCCGGAGGGAACGGGGAATCGAAAACTGGTCTTGCTCGTGGTCCAGACGAACCTGCTCGGCATGGCCAGGCAGCGGAGCAGCGTGTTTCTGCTGGACCTCCGCCCTCCGGGCTAAAGGCAGCGGGGCAATTGAAAACCGACAACGGACAACTGACAACCGGCCAGGTTCTCTGGTTGACCCGTTGTCGGTTGTCAGTTTCCCATTTGAATATCCCGTGGGGTGTGTGGCGCTGTCGCGATACCGGGTGTGTTCTCCGGGCCACAGGCGGGGTGGAACGCCGGTGCGAGGAGGTGCCGTAAGGCCTGATTTTGCAAGGAGGTTCCCCTCGTCTTGGGGGATGGCATGAGTGCTGCAAAACGTTTGTCTGATCCGGCGAAAAAAAATAGTTGACAACGGTGGACGGTGCTTGATAAGGTCCCGCCGGCCTACCGGCCTTTTGAATCGCAGGCTTTAACATAGGGAGAAGAGGTCGTCATCGGAGCATTCGGTTCACACATTTGCTGGACAGCGAGGCATCGCTGCAAACGACAAAGGGGGGATGTGGAGCCACGAGACGCGACGCTTTCTCTAGGGTTTCACCAGAAGGTCCACAGGGACGGAAACCATCGAGCTTGAAACGGAGGGTAACCTGATGAGAAAGTTTTTGTGGGTGGTGGCTGTAGGAGCCCTCGTGCTGGTGGTGGCCGCGCCAGCCATGGCGCTGGACTTCAAGTTCGGCGCGGAGTATCGGGTACGGTTCTACAGTGGGGTAAACGTGCCCATTGGTTTCACCTCTGCCATGGTTACTGAAGAGAGAAATAACGGGACGAATCCGCGAGGCGTACAGCTCCGCGTCCGGCCGCGGTTCGATGTCAGCGACGACAACGGCAACATCACCGCGACGTGGCGGGCCGAGATCGGCGACGTCGAGTTCGGGAACGGTGGCGGTGCGGCGGGCCCGACGAACTCGGGGTACGCCGCGCCCACTCCTGGCGGCGCCCGGGTGGGTCCCGGCATGGGCGGTTCGCTTGGCAACGATGGTGTCAACGTCGAGACGAAGTGGGCGTACGTTGACTTCACGCTGCCGTTCGGCATCCCGGCTCGCGTGCGGGCTGGTCTCCAGCCGTGGTACCTGCCCAAGGGCCTCATCATGGACGACGATGTGGCTGGCGTCCGGGCCTACGGGAAAATTGCGCCGGTCAGCTACGAACTTGCCTGGTATCGCGTCAGCGGCGGTCCACTCTCTGGAGCCGTGCAGGCCGTGAACGTTGGTGTATGGGGCGCGCAGACCTTCACTGGAGCCGGCCTTCCCATCGGCTCTGCGACGAGCAACCTCTATGACAACAACTATGATTTCTACGGTGGTCGAATTGACGTGGCGATTGCCCCGTGGCTGAACCCTGGCGTGTACTACCTCTATGGGGATAACCGGGTGAACTGCACCGTCGCCGGGGCGTCGGCAACGATCGACCCGGCCGGTGTGACGACGAACCCGACCAGCTGCCCCAGCCGGACGCGAGAGAATCACTACATCGGGATCACCGCAACCGGCAAGATGGGGATCGTGTCCTATGATCTTGACTGGGTATTCGGAAGCGCTGAGGGTGGCCCGACCGGCGCGTTCGGCGGCGCGGCGACTCCGGTGACCGCCAAGGGCTGGGCCCTGGACGGTGCGGTGCACTTCCCGATCGGGCCCTTTACGGTCAACCTGGCCGGCACCTATGGTACAGGTGATCGCAACAATGGCGGCGACAGCGAAGCCTTCCCGAGCATCTCTCCGAGCTGGAACGGAGCGGGCGGTGGCTATGAGATCATCGGGAGCGGCGGACCATTCGACGCGGTGGAGTTCACCCAGGACGCCCCCACCAACCTGTGGATGATCGGTGGGTGGCTTGAGTACCGGCCAGTAAAGGCGCTGTGGCTGAAGCTTGCATACGGCTATGCCGGCTTCGCCAAGAAGAGTGGGAACTGCAGCGGCTCCGCCACCTGCTTCGGTCCCACATATAATTCGCTGGCGGGAAAGGCTGGCCTGGGCCATGAGCTGAGTCTCCGGGCCGACTATGACATCTGGACCGGATTCAAGCTCATGGGGCAGGTCGGCTACCTCTTCACCCCTGCCAAGAATAACTCCACGGCAGGCGAGTATGTCCTGCAGATGCTGTACAACTTCTAACCTGCGAGGCTAGGGAGAAAGCCCCAGGGGAGCGATCCCCTGGGGCTTTTTTTTGGGGCGGTGCGATTGCGTTTGCCCGCGGCGGCAGAGCATGTTAGAAGGGTCCCGGAATCTCCGTCGGGCCCGGGTCATTCTCGGCCGCAGACCGACCGTTCCCGAGGGATCGCACCCGTGGGGAATTCCTGCGACGGATTCACCGGGGACGTCTCCATCCCGGGCGGCTGGCGGCTCAGCGTCCTGATCGGCCTGATCGTCCTGCCCGGCCTGGTCTTTGCCGACCGGGGCCTCATGATGGCCGTCCAGACGTGGCGCTTCCCGCCGCTCGTGGATCTCATGCGGGTTCTCACCTGGCTGGGATACGGGGCGGTGGATGTCGGGGTGCTCCTGACCCTGGCGCTTTGGGGATGGTGGCGGGGGGATCGCGGCCTGACGATGCGGGGGCTTGCCGCTGCGGCGACGGTGGCCGGCGCCGGCCTCCTGGATCAGGTCCTGAAGAATGTCGCCTGTCGCGCCAGGCCGACGGCCCTGGGGGCGGGAGCCTTCTTCGCCAACTTCCCATGTTTTCCGACGCCGTATGCGACCGCCTCGTTCCCCTCGGGGCATGCGACCACGGCCTTCGCGACGGCCGTGATGCTGGCCCTGTGGTATCCCCGCTCGACGGGGGTATGCGTGGGGTTGGCCGCGCTCGTGGGCCTGTCGCGGATCGTGCTCGGATCCCATTTCCCCTCGGACGTCCTGGCAGGGGCCCTGCTGGGGAGTGTTGTGGCCCTGGCTGTGTACGCATACGTCCCGGCCGCTCGGCGAAACGATGCGGTCGGGCGCGAGGCCCGGATGGGCGAGCGTGCGGGCAGAGCGGAGGTGTGAGGGCATGCGGTGGACGACGATGCACCGAATCGGGTTCTTGTTGTTCTTCGGATTGGGCCTGTCCTCCTGTACCGTGGAGGGGACCCTGCAGCGTCCGGCAGCCGAGCCGACGGTCTATCCGCCACCGGGGTTCAGCCACCGGGTGGCCTCTTCGCATGTGGAGCTCTACTGGAACTGCGCGCGGTCCGAGCCTGGGGTCTTGAGGCTCGAGGGCATGGCGGTCAACCCGTGGTCGTCCCAGGCGGTCCGCTTCCTGGAGTTCGACTTGGTGGGCGTGGACTCGCGCGAACGCACCGTGTCCCAGGTGGAGGGAGAGGCCCGCGATTTCCTGCTTGGCACCAACCAAAACACCCCGTTCCGCCTGGATCTCCGGACATCGGGCACCGAGATCCGCTTCGATCTCTTCTACCGATACCGCTTCCAGGACAACGGCCGATCGTTCATCGCGGGACAGCCGGTGGGCGTGCCGCATCTGTTGGCGCAGACGCAGCAGTTCATGGTCCGGGACGTCTGCTCCGAGACGCAGCACCTGGCGCGGTGACGCGGGCCGGTGAGCTTGACTTCTTCCGCGACCGTTCCACCCCTCATCCGTTCCTTCTCCCCCAAGGGGAGAAGGGGAGGTTGAGGGGGGCGGGGATGCCGCGCGTGGAATTGCTCATGGCACTCGGCCGGTACAAGGTGTTTCCGTTCGCGGCAGAGCTGCGCGAACTGGAAGCAGGCAATGGCTGAATCGGATCCCTCCGAGACCGGGCTGAAGGCTTTGCGGTTGAAGGCGCCTCGCGGCCATGCTACAAGGGGGTTATGGCAAGCGTGGGCGATGCAGGAAGAGGGGGCGGGAAGCCATGGAGAATGTGATGCCCTTCGGAGAAGTATTGGAAGCTGTTGGCAAATTGTCTCTGGAAGAACAGAAGACATTGCTGGACGTTCTGCACCGGCGCATCGTTGAACATCGCCGTGAAGAGGACTTTGGGATTGAAGCCGTGCCGTGGCTGTGCTACAAATGCGATGAACCCAAGGCAGGTTCCTCGTCTGGAATATTTGAATCAGAAGATTGAGGAAGGCATCGGGGAGGAGCGGTATGCCTGAGTTGCACGAATACACAGTAGTCACGAAGCCGGATGACAATGGAACTTTCGTTGCGTATGTCCCGGCCATCCCGGGGTGTCACGCCGTTGGGAAGACCCCGGATGAGGCAAGGGCCGAACTGGCCAATGTCTTTTCCATGATTGTCGAGGAGTACGCAGAAGAGGGTCGAACGTTGCCGCCGGACATCCGGGCCCTGGTTGCCCATGCCAGCTAAGGCTGGGGACCTCGAGCGTGTCGCAAGAGCTCTCGGATTTGTCAAAACCCGGCAGAAGGGTGGTCATGCGCGCTGGAAACACCCGGACGGGCGGTCAACGACGATTCCCATTCATCCATCGATGGAAATCGGCGGCTGGCTGTTTCACGAAATTCTCAAGCAACTCGGCATTTCTGAAGATGAATTTCATCAGCTCAGGCGATAATCCCTTTTTCCCACAGGCTCTCCTCTGGGTCGCCGAAGAGCTGATTCCGAGCCGGTGATCTCGCTCCCATTCCTCCGGGGTCGCGTGGAGCTCCGGAATCAGATTGCAACCCTCCTGGCACTTCTTATCCTGTCGGGAACCCTGTTCTTCTTTCGGCTGGGAACCCCAGGACTCTTCGACGCGGACGAACCGGCCTATGCCCAGGCCGCCCGAGAAATGCTGGAGAGCGGGGACTGGATCACCCCCCACTTCAACGGCCGGCCTCGTTTTGACAAGCCGATCCTGTTCTATTGGCTCATCACCCTGAGCTACCGCGTCTTCGGCGTCACGGAATTCGCCCTGCGCTTCTGGTCCGCCCTGGCCGCCGTGATCCTGGTCCTCGTCATCGCACGGGCGGCCAGGAGGTGGTTCGGGCCACCCGCCGACCTCCTGGCAGGCCTGGCATTCACGACGAACCTGCTCACCGCCCTCCTGGCGCGTGCCGCCGTGACCGACATGCTCCTGACCCTCTTCGTGACGCTGGCAATCCTGGCGGGCGTCGAGGCGCTCCAGGAATCGGCACCGGGCAGAGGCTGGGCCGTGGTTGGATGGGCGGCCATGGGACTGGCCGTCCTGGTAAAGGGTCCCGTCGGTCTCGTGATCCCCGGCATAGCGCTGGGTGGAACACTCCTCGTTCTTCGCGAGCTACGGCGCGGACTCACCCGCCTGTTCCCCTGGCAGGGGCTGGCCCTGTTCGCCGCGATCACCCTCCCATGGTATGTCCTCGTCCTGGCGGCCAATGGCTGGGCCTTCGTCGAGGGGTTTGTGATCAAGCACCACGTGACCCGCTATACGGGAGTGATCTCGAGCCACGCGGGCCCGGTCTGGTTCTACCTCCCGGTTGCGCTGGTGGGGTTCTTCCCCTGGAGCGGCTTCCTGCCCCGCGCCCTCTGGCAGACCGGAACGGTGGCTCGCCGCCGCGAGGCGCGGGAGCAGGCCGACCGTCTGCTGGTGGCCTGCGCCTGCTGGGCGATCGGCGTCTTCGTATTCTTCTCGCTGGCGGGCACCAAGCTGCCCAGCTACCTCTTCTCCGCCTTTCCGGCCATGGCCCTCCTCGTTGGTGCGACGACAATTTCAAATGGAAAACTGACAACGTCTCGCCTGAGGGCTTCGCGTGAGCCTCAGCCGAACGCCTCGACGCAGGCCGACAACCGACCTCGCGGATTTTCAAATGAGAAACCGACAACCGACAATCCGCCTGAGGCGGAAAATGGCCGGTTGTTCCGCCACAGGTGGATCAGTTGTCAGTTTTGCATTGGCCTTGAGGGGCAGCCCCCCAGATGGCTCGCCCGTGTAGGCGAGTGGCTCATCGGGGTGACCGGCGCGGCGCTGGCTCTGGGGTTCGGGATGGTCCCCTGGATCCTGGATGCGGTCCGGCCGCGGGCAGGCGGCATCCTCGACGGCGTGGCCGCACCGGTCGGCCTCGCGTGGTGGCTGGCTGGCCTCGTGGCCCTGGGCACGGCGGGGAGCCTCCTGGTGAGGAGACCCTGGCGCCCGGCCATCCTGGCGGCGATGATGGGCCTCCTCATCCTCACCGCCGAGGGAATGGTCGCGCCGCAGGTCTATGCGGTTATCCAGGGGCCGCTGCGCGAATTCGCGGAGGACGCCCGGCAGATCCTCGAAGGACAGGGGACGCTGGTGGCATATGGACTCAACGCACCAACCATAGTATTCTATGCGGGCCGCCCGGTGACACCCCTCGGCCCCGGATCGCCGGATGGGGCGGATCAGGTCCGACGACTGGTGGAGGCCGGCCGTCCCCTTGTGGTCATCACCCGTATTGTGCACGCGCCCCAATTGGATGCGGTGCCAGGGCTTTTCCGCTTGAAAGCCCGCGGTGGCTATGCGATATATTCCTCCCTCCGCCGGGCGGCGGTTCAGGGCGCCATGTCTCCCCGCAGGACGCGGAGCAGTTCCGCGTGAGGTTTGCCTGAGTCGATGATCACCTCGCGGACGCAAAACGGGTTGTTCAGCGTCATCGCTGCGGAGCTCTCTGCGGTGGAGGATCGGCTGCAGGAGCCTGCTCAGGACAGCGGGGCGCTCCTTTCCGTTGTGGCTGGCTACGCCCTGGGCTCCGGGGGCAAGCGAATCCGGCCGGCCCTCCTACTCCTGGCGGCTCGGGCCTGCGGCGCCGACCAGCACGGACGCGTCGTGACGCTGGCCTCGGTCGCAGAGATGATGCACGCGGCGACCCTGGTTCACGATGATATCGTGGACCATTCCACGAAGCGGCGCGGCCGTCCCTCGGCCGCGGCCCTCTGGGGCTCCGACGTGTCGGTGCTGGCCGGGGATTTCCTGTTTTCCCGAGCGATCCAGCTCCTGGTCGCGGACGGGGACATGCGCATCCTGCAGGCCTTCGCGGATGCCACGGTCTCGATGATCGAGGGGGAAGTTCTCCAGCTCCAATTCCTGCGCGACCTCAAGATCAGCGAGGAGGACTACCTGCGCATCGTCACCGGGAAGACGGCCGCGCTGATGTCGGCCGCCGCTCGCGCCGGGGCGCTGGTGGCCGGCGCCCCGGCGGCCACCGCGGACGTCATGGCGACCTTCGGCCTCAATCTCGGCATCGGGTTTCAACTGGTGGACGATGCCCTCGATTACACCGCGCGCGAGGAGCGCCTGGGGAAACCCGTGGGGGGCGATTTTCGGGAGGGGAAGATCACCTATCCGTTGATCCACCTCATGCGCACCGCGTCCATCGCGGATCGGGCCGTGGTCGAGGATCTGGCTAGGCGGGACCATATCAGCGACGAGGACCTGGCGCAGCTGCGTGGTTTGGTGGAACGGTATGAGGGCGTGCCGGCCACCATGCGCCTGGTGGACGAGTACCTGGCCCGGGCGCGCGCCCTGCTCGAGGTGTTGCCACAATCGCCGGCCTGTCACGCCCTGTGCCGCCTGGTGGATTTCGTCCGCGAGCGCGACTGGTGATCCCCCTGTCCTCCTCCGTTTACCGGTCCCAACTCCGGCCGCGGAAACGAACGTTCAACGTTCAAACGTTCCAACGTTGGAACGTTTCCTGTTGAGTCGATGGACCACATCCGAAACTTCTGCATCATCGCCCACATCGACCACGGCAAATCCACGCTGGCGGACCGGCTGCTGGAGGCGACCGGTGCCCTCGCCCCCCGCCAGATGGCTGAGCAGGTCCTGGACAGCATGGACCTGGAACGGGAGCGGGGGATCACCATCAAGGCCAAGGCGGTTCGTCTCACCTACCGGAGCCAGGACGGCCGGGACTACCTGCTGAACCTGATCGACACGCCCGGGCATGTGGATTTCAGCTCCGAGGTCTCCCGGAGCCTGTCCGCCTGTGAGGGGGCCCTGTTGGTGGTGGATGCGGTCCAGGGGGTGGAGGCCCAGACCCTGGCCAACGTCCACCTCGCCATGCGGAACAACCTGGCGATCCTTCCCATCATCAACAAGATCGACCTTCCCGACGCCAACGTGGAGCGGGTGAAGGCCCAGATGGAAGACATCCTGGCCCTGGACGCGGCCGAGGCGGTCCTGGCCAGCGCCAAGCATGGCTGGGGCACGCAGGATGTCCTGGAGGCGATCGTGAGCCGGATCCCACCGCCCGCAGGATCGCCCGCAGCGTCCCTCAAGGCCCTGATCTTCGACTCGTCGTTCGACAGCTACCAGGGCGTGATCGCGTATGTGCGCCTCTACGACGGCCGCGTCGCCCCAGGGATGCGGATCCAGTTCATGTCCACGGGGGCAACCTTCGAGGTGAGCCGGGTCGGTGTCTTCACTCCCCACATGCGCGCCGCGGATGAGCTCCGCGCGGGGGAAGTGGGCTACATCATCGGCGGCATCCGGGACGTGCGCCAGAGTCGCGTCGGGGACACCCTCACCGAGGCAGAGCGGCCGACGGCGAGGCCGCTGCCCAGCTTCCGCGAGGTGCGACCCATGGTCTTCGCCGGACTCTACCCGGTGAAGAGCCAGGACTGCCTCGGTCTCAAGGGAGCACTGGAGAAGCTGCAGCTGAACGACGCCTCCTTCTCCTTCGAGCCGGAGACCTCCCTGGCCCTGGGTTTCGGCTTCCGCTGCGGATTCCTGGGGCTGCTCCACCTCGAGATCATCCAGGAGCGGCTGGAACGGGAGTTCGACCTGACCCTGCTGACCACGGCGCCCACGGTCGTGTACCGGGTCACCCGGACCGACGCGACCGTGGTCGAGGTGGATAATCCCAGCAAGCTCCCGCCGCCGCAGGAGATTGCGGCAATCGAGGAGCCGTACATCACGGCCTCCATGCTGGCCCCGGTGGAGTACCTGGGGGCCATCCTGGCCCTCTGCCAGGAGAAGCGCGGCGTTCACCGGGGGATCGAGTACCTGCAGGATAATCGGGTCCTCATCGCCTACGAGCTGCCGCTGAACGAGATCGTCCTGGATTTCTACGACCGGCTGAAATCGGTGAGCCGAGGCTACGCTTCCCTGGATTACGACTTCCTGGAGTATCGGGAGAGTCCACTGGTCAAGCTGGACGTCCTGGTGAACGGCGAGCCGGTGGATGCCCTCTCCTGCATCATCCATCGGGAGCAGGCCGCTGCGCGCGGCCGGCTCCTGGCGGAGCGGATGCGGGAGCGCATCCCGCGGCAGCTCTTCGAGGTGGTGATCCAGTGCGCTATAGGCGCACGGGTGATCGCGCGGGAGCGGATCCCCCCGCTGCGGAAGCAGGTGACGGCCAAGTGTTACGGGGGCGACATCACGCGGAAACGAAAGCTCCTGGAGAAACAGGCGGAGGGAAAACGGCGCATGAAGCAGGTCGGCCGGGTGGAGATCCCCCAGGAGGCCTTCATGGCGCTGTTGCAGGTGGGTCAGGACTGAATTCTCAAATGGAAAACTGATCCGCCACAGGCGGATCCGTTGTCGGTTTTGCATTGATGGTGTGAAGGAGAGGATAAGCGTGCGGAAGACGAAGGACGAGAAGGAGGAGACGGCACCGGGGAAGGCGGCGCCTGCTGCGATGCGCAAATCTGTCCTTCAGGAGTATGCCGAGGCGCTGATCATCGCGGTCCTGCTGGCCCTGGTGATCCGGACGTTCGTGGTGCAGGCCTTCAAGATCCCCTCGGGTTCGATGTTGCCGACCCTGCAGGTCGGGGATCACCTTTTGGTGAACAAGTTCCTCTATTCCTTCACGCCCATTCGGCGGGGTGACATCATTGTCTTCAAGTTCCCGCAGGACGAGAGCCGGGACTTCATCAAGCGGGTCATCGGCCTCCCGGGGGAGACGCTGGAGGTTCGTGGGAGGCAGATCCTGATCAACGGGGTTCCCCTCAGCGAGCCGTATGCCGTCTACTCGGAGGGGGCGCTTTCCCGGGCCCTGGAGCGGGACCACCTGGGTCCGCTCGTCATCCCTTCCGGGAAGTTCTTCATGATGGGGGACAACAGGGATCACAGCATGGACAGCCGGGTCTGGGGCTTTCTGGACATGCACAAGATCAAGGGGAAGGCCTTCATCGTTTACTTCTCCCTCCGGAGCGAGGACATCCCCTATGCCTCGGCCCTGCCTAGCGTGCTCTATGTGGTCACGCATCCCTCGATCATCCGGTGGGGCCGGCTCGGAACCGTGGTTTACTGATCACTGTACGATGAGTGAGCGCGCCGGGTTCATCCCGGCGGCCTGGCTGAAAGCTGATACCCGACGGCTTCCGCGGATTGTCGAGTAGTCAAATTGTCGATTAGTCAATTGGTCGACGTGTCGAACGGGAACGGCTAGTTGACGAATCGACGGATCGACTATTCGACTCGGCGAAGCCGGCCCCCTTGACAACCTTCGGGGCCTCCTCTATAGTCGGCCGAGCTGGCACTCTCGATGTGAGAGTGCCAA
>CAZXXV010000073.1:0-12174 GCA_964644725.1 uncultured bacterium | reverse complement strand
GGCCCCTTCCGGGCGCGTTTCACAAAGCCTTTGGAACCTTCTTCCAGTCCGCCAGGAATCCTTCCAGACCAATATCCGTCAGGGGATGCTTCAACAGTTGCCGCAGGACTGCGGGCGGCAGCGTGCACACGTGGGCACCTGCCATCGCCGCATCCACGAAGTGAAGTGGGTGCCGTAGGCTGGCGGCCAGGACCTTGGTCGGATACCCATAGTTCCTGTAAATGGTCACGATCTGCCGCACCAGATCCATTCCCACATGGCCGATGTCGTCCAGCCGTCCGACGAAGGGACTGATGTAGGTGGCGCCGGCCTTGGCTGCCAGGAGCGCCTGGCTAGGGGAGAAGCAGAGCGTGACGTTCGTCTTGATCCCCTCCAGGGTGAGCTGCTTGACCGCCCTCAAGCCCTCGGCGATGAGCGGGATCTTGACCACCACATTGGCGTGGATCTTGGCCAAATCTCGCGCCTCCGCCATCATGCCCTGGGCGTCGGTGCTCACAACCTCGAGGCTGATGGGACCGTCCACGATCTGAACGATCTCGTCCACGATCTCGCGAAACGGGCGGCCTTCCTTCGCCACCAGCGACGGATTGGTCGTGACCCCATCCACGAGGCCAAGGCTCGCCAGTTCGCGAATCTCCTTCACGTTGGCCGTATCCAGAAAGATCTGCATACCGCACCTCCCTTGTTCGACAGCGACAGCGAGGCCCGACAACGCGTGGCGATCTCCGCTGTCGCCACCCAGTGGGTACCCGGAGATCGCTGTCGAGCCGCTCAGACGGGTCGGGGGCCAAAGATCGCCGTGCCGATCCTCACCATGGTCGCCCCCTCCTCAATCGCCACCTCGAAATCGTGCGTCATGCCCATGGACAGCTCGGGCAGGCGGAACCCCTCTCCCGCCAGCCTGTCACGGAGATTCCTCAGACGGCGGAAGAAGGGGCGCACCTGCTCGGGATCTGGCAGCAAGGGTGGGATGGTCATTAGGCCTTCGATTCGGAGGTGGCTCAGCCGGCCCGCCGCCTCCAGCAGGGGACGGACACCCTCCTCGGTCGTTCCGCTCTTGCTTTCCTCACCGCCCAGATTGACCTCCACCAGGCACCGGACCGCCGTGCCCGCCTGCTGTCCCTGCCGGTCCAAGGCCTCGGCCAACTTCAGAGAATCCAGCGAATGGATCATCTCAAAGAGCTGGACCGCCAGCTTGGCCTTGTTCGTCTGGAGATGTCCTACCAGATGCCACCGCGCCTGGCCGGGGAGGGAAGCGATCTTGTCCCGGGCTTCCTGGACGCGGTTCTCCCCCAGGATCGTGACACCCGCGGCCAGCGCCTGACGAATGACATCCACCGGCACCGTCTTGCTCACGGCCACCAGCGTGACCGAGGCGGCGTCTCTTCCCGCCCGCGCTGCAGCGGCGCGGATCCGGTCCTGGACCCGGAGCAGGCGGTCTTGAAGGCTCTCAGCCATCACGGGACCCTCGCATCATCGTGTGCGCGAGCAGAACGTACGTTAGCAGAGCACCCAAGGAGTGTCAACGAGCCAGTGGATGTGCTGACGCCGCGCACGAATCGGCGAGGTGGCCGGGGCGGGAGGAGGTGCGACTCTTGCGGCGGACCGCCACGAGTTCCGCCAGGATGCTGGTCGCGATCTCGGCGGGAGTCTCGGCGCCGATGCGGAGGCCGATGGGGGCATACACTCGCTGGATCTGCTCCTCCGCCACGCCCATCGCACGCAGGTGATCGAAGACCGCCCTGACCCGGCGCTGGCTCCCGATCATTCCGATGTAGCCAGCCGGCTTGCGAATGACCTGCATGAGGGCCGCCTGGTCGAGGGTGTGGCCCCGCGTGATCAGGACGAGGTAGGTGGTCGGCCCGACCGCAAGGTCGGCAACCGTCTTCTCGATGTCGGCCGCAATGATGCGGTCGGCCTCGGGAAAGCGGGCACGGTTGGCGAAGGCCGGCCGGTCGTCAATGACCGTGACCTCGAAGTCCAGCACCTTGGCCATCCTGGCCAAGGGGACCGCAATGTGCCCTGCACCCACGATGACCAGTTCCTCGGGTGGTGACACGACCTCGAGGAAAACGGCTGCCTCTCCTGCGCGGCCCTCGACCGGGATGCTGATGCGGCGACTACGATTCTCCGCGATCGCCCCGGCCGCCTGCTCGAGGATCGCCGGCCCGCCGGGCAGGTTCCCGATCCCTTCATGCCGGCTGGGCCAGATAACCGCCCGAATGCCAACCGGAAAGCAGACCGGATCAGGTGTCGCGACCAGGGTGGCCAGGACCACGGGCTCCCGCGCGTCCAGGGCCCCGACCAGGATCTCGGCCACGCGGGTGGAAGAAAGCCCGGGTCGCGCCGAGTCGGATGGCAACACAGGATCAATGAAGACCTCCATGATGCCGCCGCAGTGCGTGGGTCCATCCTCCGTGATCTCGCCCGTGAGATCCACGACCGACATCATCGGCCGGCCCTCTGACAGGCAGCGGACGGCGTCCCATAGGACCTGGGCTTCGCCGCAGCCGCCGCCCACCGTCCCAATGATCTGGCCCTCCCCCACCACCAGCATCTTTGCCCCGACCTCGCGAGGGGTGGACCCTCGGGAGGCGGTCACCGTGGCCACGGCGAGGGCTTGACCGGCATTCAAGAGGTCGAGAATTCTGCGGTACATCGGGCGTCCTCCCCTGGGCTAAACCCAGGGGTTACTGCCGCCGCGAGTTGAGCCTCCGCCGGGATGAGCCCGGCGGTTTCAGTGGTTCGGTTTGGGCGCCATGAACACGAGAAGCGTGAGCGGATCGTCAGCCGCGTTCGTCACACCGTGTTCCTCTCCCGAGGGGGCCAGGACCGCCTGACCGGCCGTCAGTTCGCGTTGCTCCTCGCCCACACGCACCGTCGCCCGGCCGCTCAGGACGTAATACACCTTGTCCGAGCCCGCGTGGGTGTGAACCTTCTGCGCCTGACCGGGCTTGAGGCAATACAGGTCGAAGAAGAACCGGTCGGTCTCGAAGAGACCGACCTTCTGCATCTTCTCGTCGGCAAACCGGATCTTGGCGCCCACGGTCACGATCTGCATGGGGAATACCTCCCCTTCCAATCGACGGACAGGTGATCGCGAGGCGAGCCGAAAGAAATATCCCCGGGCCGGCCACGGCCCGGGGTTCCAGAGGCCTCCTGGAGGATCTGGCTCCCGGTGGCCGAAGGAATCTCTTCACCTCTCCTGGCCCCATCCGGAAGCCGATTCATCATCTCCGAATGGGGCGGCTCAGTTTTCCCCGGTCTCTCTCCGGTGCTCCCGGAGGAACTGCTCCACCTCCCAGATGAGCTGGGCGGCGCCGGGGACATCGCCGGTGGCCTCTCCCCCTGCTGCGTCTGCCTTGGCGTCCCGCCGCTCCAGCTCCTCGATGTAACGCGCGACCTCCGGCTTCTGCGAAATGATGCGGGCCAGTTGTCGGTCGAATTCCGCCGCGCTGGCTTCCAGTTCGCCGAGGTCGGCGCGCCACTCCAGGAAGTCGAAGACGCGGCGCACGAGGGCCAGGATGGCGTGGGGGTTACTCACCTCGGAGACGTAGTGCGGGACATTCGCCCACAGGCTGACGACGCCAATCCCCCCGCGCCGACAGGCATCGTTCAGCACGCCCACGATCCCCGTCGGCCCCTCATATCGCGTGGGGGTGGTCCGCAACCGCGCGGCGAGCTCGCGATCGGTGCTCACACCGGTGATCCGAACGGGACGGGTGTGGGGCACGTCGGCCAGGAGGGCGCCCAGCGTGATCACCAGCGTCACCTGGGCGCGCCGCGCCACCTCCAGGATGTGACCGCAGAAGGTCTGCCACTTCAAGTGCGGCTCGATCCCCAGGAGGACAATCGCGTCCCGCGGCAGGGAGGACTCTTGGCTCAAGAAGAACTCGTTGGCCGGCCACCGGATTTCTCGGGTCTGCGAACCCTCCTGGATCCGGACCTCTGGCCGGGTCAGCCCGAAGTGAAAGAACTCCTCGGGCAGGATCTGAGCGATCCGCCGCGCCGACCAGCACTGACTGAGAAAGCGCGCTGCCGACGTCGCGCTCTCCGCGCCGTCGTTCCATCCGGCAAAGGCTGCCAGCAGGACCGGCCGACGGAGGCCGGATGGAAGGTCCTCGATCATCAAGGGGGAGGAAGATTCAGTCATCAGATGTGCCCTCGGTTGCGGGTGCTAGCCGCGCTCGTCAGGATGCTGGCGGGCTCCACGGCCCTGCCGATCCCGTCCCGGCGCGGATCATGCCGGTCTGATCCAGATAGAACCAGCGAACACGCCTGCTGCGGTTCACCGGGTAGGCAGAAATACTGTAAGTGTAGGTGTTCTTCGAGGGATTGTCTACTGCCGTCAAATCCAACCGGTAGTTTTGAATCACCCGGGAGCTGGTGGTCCGTGTTGAGCCTCGCCGTGGCGCTCGGCGGCGGACCCGCGCGAAGTTCACCGCATCCGGGATGAGGCCGGTTTCCTCCAATTCGTCCAAGTCGCCCGAGAAACCGACCGAGTCGGTCTCCAGCCGCCAGGCGATCTGCCCCTTGTGCACCTCCGCCAGATAATGGATCAGCGCCACCTCGCGGGCCCGTTGTACGAAGCCAAGGTAGGCCGGGATTGCGATCACCGCCAGGATCGCCACGATGGCGATTGCAACTAAGAGTTCGACGAGAGTGAATCCGCCCCGATCGAGGCCAGGGCTCTCCCCCCGGACCATTCGAGACCCTCCGGGCTCAATCCTTCTCAGACAGGTTGGCCACGATCCGCCCGAGCTCTCCCAGCTTCTCCTGGACCCTAGGCGGCAGCGTGACCCCGGACGCTTCTGACTGCAGAGCAGCCGCTGCCTCTCGCAGATGTGCTACACGCTCGTGCCGAGCCGTCTCCCGCTGGTGCAAGGCGTCGCCCAGGGTGTTGACGGCTGTTTCTAGTTCCTTCAGGCGATCCCCTCGGCGCAGATGGGCCCGCATGTCGTACTTGCCACCCGTAAATCCCTCCATGATCCGCTGGATGTGATACGCCGGCCCGACGATCCGGTGCGTAACGAACACGGACTGGACCGCCACCAGAATCCCCACGACCAGCACGCTCGGCCAGAACCGCTTGTGAAGCTCTAGCACCTGGCGGGCGATCCAGAACTGCGTATCCGGATTCGCTGCGATGGCGAACTCCTGTTGCAGGGGATAGAAAATCAGAAAGCCCAGCAGGAGCGAATAGCCGACGATGAATACCAGGATGGTCGCCGCAACGCGCAACTGGTATCCGGGCCGGAGGAGGATCTTCCGTCGCCGGTACTTGGGCCGGCTCTCTGCGATCGCCGCTTCGGCCATTTTCGTCTCCCCAAGCAATCCTGGATCGCTCTGACACGCCACCGACTAAATCGCAACAGCACGCGCCAACCCAATGTCCGCGGATTTCAGGGCGGCCGTGCACTCGCGAGTTACATCACTACGCGGCAACCCCCTCGTGCTGTCCTGGGCGTTTCGCAGCGGGCGAACCTGCCAACCCAGATCTTCTCCGCGCGAATGGGGCCGCCTGCAGGAGGGATGAACCGGACAGCCGTCGCTTGGCTGACCGATCCCTCCCGACACTTACGACACTCGCGAGGTGGAGGCAGTTGCGAAACAAGGCACAATAGTACCCTGGCAGACCTTGGGACCCACGTCCAGGCAGTGCCTGCAACCTCTCTCAGCCCATCTCGGTCGGGTTATTCGGATCCCGCTCCCAATCGTACCAGGAGCCGGCGTAGTTGGCCGCCGATGGGTGGCCCAGAAGCTTCAGCGCCAGCAGGCCGACCGACGCCGATACCCCGGCGTTGCAAGATGCGGATCGCCGGATCCGCGAGGTGCTCACTGAGCCACTGCGTGGTTACGAAAAAGTCGTTCCAGCGGGATGTCGTGGTCTCACTGCTCCTCCTGAAGGGTTCCTCCAAGGCAAGGCAAGCGTTCCCTCATCGCTGCCCCATCTCCACGAAAGACCCAGGAGCATCATATCCTCGGAACTCGGGAATGTGTCAAGGTGAAAGTCCGAGCGGGATCACCGGAAGTAGGTGGGATAGCGCCGCGCGTGGGGCTTCCGGCGCTGGTAGGCCCGAGCCAGCTCCAGGAAGATCTCGAGGTCGTGGGTGCGGTCCCCGCCTTTCCCGTCGAAGTAGAAGTTCTTAATCGGGATGCCCGCATGCTCCTGGCTCTGGCGGGGATACAGGGCCTCGGAGACGATGCCGTTCATGCAGGAGAACGGGCTGATATCGATGATGCCGTCCACCCCCTTACGGAAGAAGTAGTCCACCTTCCCCGCCGAGATGACCATCTCGCCCATCGCCCCCGCCTGGGGGAGGTAGCGGTCTCCCGCCCGAAGGACCTCCTCGATGTCCCCGGGTTCCTCGTATCCCGCGAAGTCCTCCACAAAGAGAGTACGCAGCGCCAATTCGTCGGCGTGCTGGATGTGATCGCGGAGCTTGGCGCCCAGCATGGCAAAGGAGAAGCGTCTCCCCTCGCGGCGCAGACAGTATTCCTGTTCATTGTTGCAATACCAGACCCATTCCGCAATGTCGGAGAGCCAGGCTTCTCCGCCACAGGCCTCCAGTCGCCGGATGAGGTCGTCGTTGCTGAACTCGTTCATCCGGCAGAAGATCTCCCCCTGGATCCCGATGAGGAGCCGGTCCCGCCCGTACCGGGCGGGGATGGCGCGGAACCGGTCGCGGATCCGGAGCAGCGTGGCCACCAGGGCTGCAAGCTGCTCTTTGGGCCGAAGCCTGGGCGTCTCCAGGGTCATGCACAGCTCCTGCAGGGAGAGGGCGTAGGCGGCATCGCTGTCGCCCGGATTCACCTCGTAGGGCCGCGTCTTGAGCAGGCACTTCCGCAGGATGTCCGAGGCGACGAAACCGCGCCAAGCCGTTCTGCTGAGCTCCGGCCCCAGGGTGCCCATCTGCTGGTAGCCGTCGCCACTCGTGGGGGAGATGACCAGGACCTCCGGATACCCCACGTCCCGAAAGACCTTGCAGATGTACGGCGCGTACTGGCCGAAGCGGCACGGCCCGTCCGTCGTGGGCATCATGAAGGCGGTCTTCCCGGGATCGAAGCCCGGCGCCTCGGCCACCTTCAGGTAGTCGCCCAGGGTCACCTTGGCCGGCAGGCACTCCTCCCCCGCCAGGTGGCGCGCGCCCAGCTCCAACGTCCTGGCGTCCGAGGGTGGCAGGACCACGGCCTCGATCCCCACGGAGCGAAGGGCGGCCGCGAGGCACTCGGCGCCGCAATCCGTCATGGGGTGGATGTACATCCGGCGGGCCATCAGGCCCGAGCGGGCGTGATCGCCATCGCGTCCGGCTCGATCCACATCTGCACCGAGCCCTTGGCTCACCCTCACGCGGGCGTGTGCCACCATCGGAGCATCCCCTTGCTGTCCAGGTAGGCTTCGCACCGGGTCAGGATCCCGGCGTCGTTGCTGTGGCCATCGAACTGGAGGCTAAGGAACGGCTTCCCACAGGCGTCCCCGAGGAAGTGCTTGACGTAGGAGTCGGGCCCGCACTTGAAGTTCGTGACGTAGATGAGGTGCAGGTTTGGATACCGGGCCGCCAGCTTCCCCGCCGCCAGGATGCGCCGTCCCGAGTGCCAGTACATGTTGTCGTTCACATCCCGGATGTCCTCGCCCTCCAAGGGCAGGCAATCCATGGGCAGGACATTGATCCCGTAGTAGTCCCGAAGCTTCCCTGGGACGTCTAGGTTGATCGCCCGATCGTGCATGTTGTAGGGACGTCCCACGAGGACGATCCCGGGCTCCCCGGTGGCCTGGAGGGCGGCCAGGGCCTCCCGGCCCGCCGCCTCCACGGCCGCCCGGAAGGCCTGCTGTGCGGCAAAACCACGGGCCAGCGCCCGGAGCGTTCGGGTGAGGTCGGCCCCCAGCGCCCGGCCGAGCGGGAGGAGCTCTCGCGCGACATGCTGTTCGCCCCGCCGGAAATGCACCGTGGGGGTCAGGATTCGGTCCCGCACCTCGGTGAGGCGAGGCACGCTCCGCACCACGAAGGGGAGGGTCTGGGCCCACGGACACAGGTGCGACTCGACGGCATCAGGCGTCGGTTCGGCATTGATCGTGTTGGGGAGGAAGACCCACTCCACCCCTTTGTCCAGGAGGTCCTTCACGTGGCCATGGGCGACCCGGATCGGATAGCAGGGCTCCGCCACGGTGAGGTCCACGCCGTCCTGGGCGATCTTCCGGTTCGTCTCGTCGGAGAGGACCACGGCGCACCCCAGTTCTTCCAGGAAGGCCCGCCAGAAGGGAAACCGGTCGTGGAAGAACATCGCCTGGGGGATGCCGACCCGCGGCCCCGATCCCACCGGGCCCTCATACCCATTCAGCAAGTGCCGGCGCCGCAGGGCCATCAGGTCGGGAACCACCGGCTGTCGCTCCGTCCGCGACCGCTTGCGGAACTTGTCGCTGCACTTGTCCCCCCAATAAGTCTTCACGCCCTCGACCGTGAACTCCTGCATGTCGCAGACGTTGGAGCAAGCCTTGCACACGAACTCGCGCAGGGAGTACCGCACGGCTGACAGGTCGAAGCCCCGGAACGTGGTGGGGCGTCCCGTGCCCTGCACCTTGTCCCGGGCCAGGAGGGCCATGCCGATGGCCCCGATTACCCCGTTGTAGGGCGGCACGATGATGCGCGTGCCCAAGAGGCCGGCGAAGGCCGCGGCCACGGCATCGTTATACGCCGTGCCGCCCTGGAAGTAGATCACCTGCCCGATCCGCCGCCCCCGCACCACGCGGTTCAGATAGTTGAGGGCCACGGAGTAGGCCAGGCCGGCCACCAGATCCTCCCGCGCGGCGCCCCGCTGCTGCCAGGCGTTGACATCCTGCTCCATGAAGACCGTGCAGCGCTCGCCCAGGCGGACAGGGTTCCGGGACTGGAAGGCCAGCCGGGCGAACTCCTCCTTGATGGAGATGCCCAGGCGCTCGGCCTGCTCCTCCAGGAAGGAGCCCGTGCCGGCGGCGCAGGCCTCGTTCATGGCGAAGTCCACGACCACCCCGTTCTCGATGGCGATGAACTTGGAGTCCTGCCCGCCGATCTCGAAGATCGTGTCCACGGGCTCGCCCAGGAGTCTCTGGCTCACGTACATGGCCCCGGTCTTGTGGGCCGTGATCTCGTCGTTGATCGTGTCGGCGCCCACCAGCTCGCCGATCATCTCCCGACCGGAGCCGGTCGTGCCCACCCCGACGATCCGGATGCGATCCCCCAACGCCTCGGCGATGGTCCGGAGCCCGGCGCTCACCACCTCGATGGGACGGCCCTCGGTTCGCACATAGATCTCGTGCAGGACCTCGGCCGCATCGTTCAGCACGACCAGGTTCGTGCTGACCGAGCCCACGTCGATCCCCAGGTAAGCCTCCTGCATCTCCCCGTTCCCGGGCAGCCGGTACGGCCGGACCCCATCCCGCAGGAGGAGGACGTTCTCCAGGTTGAGCGGCCTCGCCGTGGCCCCATTGCCGGCGCTCGCCAGGATGGAGCCGAGCGAGCGGATCGCCGAGCGCCCGCCCTTCCGATTCGCCCCGTCGCTGCAGAGCAGTGCCGCCCCGATGGCGCCGAACCAGGCGTACGCCTCGGGGGCGAAGAGCTGCCGGTCGTCGAACTTGAAGAGCTCGCGGAGCGCCTGGACCACCCCCGCATTCTTGGCGAGCCCGCCGATGAAGGCGACGGGCGGCACCGCCGGTTTGCCCTTGGTGATGCTCCCTTTGAAGTTCCGGGCCACGGCGTCGCACAGCCCGCGGAGGATCTGGGGCGGCGAGTAGCCCTTCTGCTGGGCGTGGACCATGTCGGATTTGGCGAAGACCGAGCAGCGGCCGGCGACCCGGGCGGCCGAGCGCGCAGAGCAGGCGATGGCGCCGACCTCCTCGACCTCGTAGCGCAGGCGGGTGGCCTGCTGATCAATGAAGGATCCGGTCCCGGCGGCGCAGTCCCCATTGGTCTCATAGTCCAGAATGCCCACCCCCCCGGAGGCAGGATCGGTCACCAGCCGCAGGAACTTCGACGACTCCCCGCCCATCTCGAAGACGGTGACCACCTCCGGATGCAGGAAGCCGGCGGCCGCCGCGATAGCCTTGAACTCGTTCACCCGATCAAGCGACCAGCGCTCCTGCAGTAGGCAGGCGCCCCGCCCCGTGACGAGCATGCGGTCCCAGTGGACGTCACGGACGTGCTTTTGGATGGCGGTCACCATCGCCTCGGCCGTTCCCAGGGGATCTCCCAAGGATCGGCGATAACGGGAGACTAGCAGCAGCCTGGGCGCGGACAGCCAGGCGAATTCCCCATCGCGGGCCAGGCGATCCAGGTCGCGGCGGTCCTCCGGATCCCCGAGGATCGCTGCCTTCACGCTGACGGCGCCGATATCAATGCCTACGCTCACGCTCATGGGGGAGTCACAACAGGGTGCAGGCCTGACCAGGGGCGGGCCTCACCCCTGTGAGGAAGGAAGAACCATGTTCCCGCCAGCGCGGCGGCCACAGTCTCATCAAAGAATATACCCAATCTGAGCCGGAAGCAACCGAGCGAACGACCATGTGTACTCCCCCGGTCCTGTTTGCCCAGATTTTCGAACGATCTCAGAACCGGAGGCGGTCGCCCGGACGGCGATCAATCGAGGTCAATATCTCTGGTCGGCTTGGTGATGGGCTCGTCCTTTGCTTTTTTCAGCGCCTCCTGAAATTTCTTGTCCAGGAGATTCTTCTTGGTCTTCTCGGCCTTGAGGGACTCCTCGAATTTCGCTTGGCGTTGGACCGCCTCGTCCTTCAAGCCCTTCACGCCCTCGCTGAGGTCTTTGATCCTCCGCTCCTCCGGGGGCGGCTCGAATGACAGTACAGCCCGAAGCTCCGGATCCACCTGCAGCTTCGCCTGACAACACGGACAGGCGACATTGAAAGGCTCAAGGGGTTTCTGGCTCATGGCCACCTCCGTGGTCTCTCACCATATTACTTTTACCAGGAGCCATCTTTGCGATCAAGTACGAAGTCTGGCGGCCCAGCGCCACGGGGGACACCTTGGCGTGGGTGATCTTCATCAAACGCTTCATTCCGGTCCCCAGCCGGGGTATAGTGGCATCCGTTTGGGCAGAAGGAGCATCGCGTGAGCCTTCCCAGGAAGAGCTTGGATGGTCGGGCCATGGCCATGGTGGTGAGCCTGTGCTTTCTTTGGGGCATGGGTCAGGTGTCCATCAAGGTGGCAAATCTCGGCGTGAGCCCCATCTTTCAAGCGGCGCTTCGATCCATCGTGGCCGCTTGCCTCGTCGCGTTCTGGGCTCGGATTCGGGCTCTCCCACTGGTACACCGGGATCGGACCGTCCTCCACGGCCTGGTGATCGGCCTCCTCTTCGGGACGGAGTTCGTGTTCATCTACCTCGGCTTGAGTTACACGACGGCCTCTCACGCCGTGATCTTCCTCTACACCGCGCCGTTCTTCGTGGCGCTGGGGGCTCACCAGCTCTTGCCGAACGAACCGCTCACCGGGCGCAAACTCGCCGGCCTGGTCCTGGCGTTCGCCGGCGTCATCGCCACCCTCTGGGACAGTCTCGGACGGCCGACCCGGCTCCAGGTCATGGGCGATCTGATGAGCATGACGGGCGGCATGCTGTGGGCGGCAACCTCGCTCTACCTCAAGCGGGTCGTTCGATCCAGCATGACGCCGTCCCAGATGCTCTTCTACCAGCTCGGCGTCTCGGCGGTGCAGCTTTCGGTGATGGCCCTCCTGCTCGAGCCCCGATGGATCCTGGACCTCCGCCCACTGGTCGTGACCGCCCTCGCCTACCAGGGAATCATCGTGGCCTTCGCCAGCTATCTGGTCTGGTTCTGGCTAATCCAGGTTTATCCGGTCAGCAACCTCTCCGGGTTTACGTTTTTCACCCCCATCTTCGGGGTCCTGCTGGGCGGCCTGCTGCTCCACGAACCCCTCACGGCGAAGCTCCTGGCGGGCGCCGGGCTGGTCGCTGGCGGGATGATCTTGGTGAACTGGCCGGAGAGTTGGAGTCGGTAGGCTCGGCCACAACGGATAACGGCCTGATCCTCACATCGCAGCACACGGGTCCCCTCAAAAATGCCAAGGCCCGGCACGCGCGCCGGGCCTTGGCATTACTACACTCTCCAGCCAAACCTATTTCCCGGAGTAACGGTATTCGAAGTCCTTCAGGACACCCTTCGTGTCGAAG
>CAZXXV010000072.1:0-12176 GCA_964644725.1 uncultured bacterium | reverse complement strand
CGCTGACTCAGCAGGCGCAAGCCCAGGGCCAGCAGGTGCAAGCGCTGACTCAGCATGTCCAGGGGCAGGGCGAGCACGTGCGGGCGCTGGACGAGCACGTGCGGGCGCTGGACGAGCACGTGCGGGCGCTGGATCAGCAGGTGAAGGCCGTCACGCTGCCGCCATCTGTGCCTTCAGTCGGTCAGCCCTCTGCTCAGGCGCCTGAGGGGGCTGGCCAGCCTCCTGCTGCCCAGCCGCCAGCGGGTCAGGTGCCGGGTGTCCAGCCTCCACCGGCTCAGCCGCCAGCGGTGCCACCACCAGCCGCGGCACCAGTGCCACCCGTCGCCCAACCTCCCGCGACGCCGCCTGCAGCACCACCCGCTCCGCCGCCGGCCGTCGCCACGGCACCCCCGCCACCGGCACCACGACCGCCGCAGGTACTCCTCCCTCCGGAAGAGGTCTACAAGAACGCGCTGAACGACTACACCAAGGGAAACTACGATCTGGCCATCGCGGGGTTTCGGACCTACATCCAGAACTACCCGAAGACCAGCCTGGTCCCCAACGCCCAGTACTGGTTGGGGGAGTCGTATTACAGCCAGAAGAACTACGCCCAGGCGGTTGAGGAGTTCGACGTGGTGATCCGGGATTTTCCGGACAGCCCCAAGGTCCCCAGCGCCCTGTTCAAGCAGGGGGATGCCTACCGGCAGATGGACGACACCAAGCGGGCGACGACGGTGCTCTGCGAGCTGATGGCCAAGTACCCCAAGACCCGCGAGGCTCGCCTGGCGCGCGAGCGGAATATCCGCTGCCGCTAGGCAGGTCTTCCCTCCCAAAGAAAACGGCGGCGTCCCTCTTCAGGGACGCCGCCGTTTTGCATTCCCTTCCAAGATCCGGGTCAGGCCGAGAGCAGGGCGGTGAGGTCGTGGATCTGTTTGCGGAAGGGATCCTCGCTGGTGATCTTCCGCTTCACCTTCTCGCAGGCATGGATCACGGTGGAGTGGTCCTTGCCGCCAAAGCCTTCACCGATGTCGGGCAGCGAGGCCTTGACAATCTGGCGGCACAGGTACATGGCCACCTGGCGGGGGAGGACAATGGACTTGTTGCGCGCGCGGGAGCGCAGATCGTCCACCCGCACCCCGTAAAACTCCGCCACCGCCTTCTGGATGGAGGGGATCGTGGGCAGCCGCTGCTGTTCCGCCGTGAGGTCGTTCAGCACTTCCTGGGCCAGCTCCAGGCTGACCTCCCGCCCGGCGAAAGAGGCATGGGCTACCAGCCGGACCAGGGATCCCTCCAGCTCGCGGATGCTGGACTTGGCGTGCTTGGCGATGAAGAGCGAGACCTCATCCGGCAAGCGCACGCCCTCGGCTTGGGCCTTCTTGCGCAGGATGGCCGCCTTCGTTTCCAGGTCGGGCGGCTGGATGTCGGCGATCAGGCCCCATTCGAACCGCGACCGCAGGCGCTCTTCCAGGGTCGGGATCTCGCGGGGCAGACTGTCGGAGCTGATGACAAGCTGCTTCGACGAATCGTACAGGTCGTTGAACGTGTGGAAGAATTCCTCCTGGGTTCGCTCCTTCCCGGCGATGAACTGGATATCGTCGATCAGGAGGAGGTCCAGGCTACGATAGCGGTTCCGGAATTCCACGGTGGCGTCGAAGCGGATAGCATTGATGAGGTCGTTGGTGAACTTCTCAGAGGAGACGTACGAGACCTTGATCCGTGGGTTGCGCTGCAGGGCCAGGTGCCCGATGGCGTGGAGGAGATGCGTCTTCCCCAGGCCCACGCCCCCGTAGATGAAGAGGGGATTGTACGCCTTGGAGAGCTGCTCGGCCACGGCCAGGCACGCGGCGTGGACGAACTGGTTGCTCGATCCGACCACGAAGGAGTCGAAGCTGTACTTCGGATTGAACTGGGCCGCGGCATCTCGGGGCCTGCGAGACGCGCGGTGGTGGGCCGGCTCGTCCCGGACGAGGACGCTAGGCGCTGCCTCCTTCTCTGGGAGGAGCAGGACCACCTCGACCTTGGTGAACATGAGGTCCTCCAACGCCGAGCGGAGGAGGCCCAGGTAATGTTCCTCGAACCATTCCTTGAAGAAGCGATTGGGGAGCAGGACGTGGATTCGGTGATCCTCGACGGCCCCCAGACTGAGGGGGCGGAACCACGCCTCAAAGCTCTGCCGGCTAATTCGGTTCCGGATCACCGAGAGTGCCTCGTCCCAGAGTTCCTGCGCGTTCGCCGACGACACCGGCCCTTTCATGCAATGCCCTCCGGACAACTTATCCACAGCCCGTCCAATTGCTTAACTGCTTGAAATTTCGTGATCAGTAAGGCTCACGGAGCGTTCGGTCCGCTTCCAGAGCGGTCTTGGAGTTATCCACAGGCTTATCCACAGGTGTGGATAACCTGGAACCCTCGCTTTTTTCAGCTTCTCGGGGAATTGTCCCCAGGTTGTGCAACATGGGCAGCAACATGGAAAGATGTGGAACATATTGAAAATAAACACTTTGACGGGTTCCCAGGCCAGCGAGGCCCCCTTGTAGCGCACCCCTTCGGAGGTGTCAAGCCCCTTTTTTGGATTTTTTTTCGCTCAACGTAATGACGAGCCAACGGTCCTATTTACGGGGGGTTAACACTACCTTTAAGAACGCTCCAATGGCGGATGTGTCAGTACTCCGACCTTGCCTTCGCTGCATGGAAGGGTGGCCGGCCTGGCCAACATCTCTGGATGGCCTGCAGGAACCAGAAGAAGCAGGGGATGGTGACGGAACTCAGGAAAGAAGGCATGCGGACGCACCCTAGGTCCCCATTTGCCTTGACACTCCGTTTTTCCCTGGCGTAGAGTGGGCGCCTCCCCACGGCGGAGGATCGGGGAGCGTCTCGAGGCCGAGGCACGTCTGATTTCTTACCATTCGTTTGGGAGGGCGAGGCGCATGCGCTGGCGGGTGTTGAGTGGAGTCGTCCTCACATTGACCCTGGGACTCGCGTCCCGGCTCGGGGCACAACCGCCCATCCGGATCGGCGAGATCAACTCCTATACCGGGATCGCGGCCGGGTTCACCCTTCCGTACCGACAAGCGATGGAGATGGCGGTGGAAGAGGTCAACGCCGGTGGGGGGCTCTTGGGCCGGCGAGTGGAGGTCCTCTTCCGGGACGACAAAGGCAATCCGGCCGAGGCAGTCAAGCACGCCCAGGAACTCGTGTTCGGTGAGAAGGTGGCGCTCCTGGCCGGGACGTTCCTGAGCAATGTCGGGCTGGCGGTGTCCGACTTCGCCAAGCAACACAAGGTGCTGTTTGTCGCCGCGGAGCCCTTGACCGAGGCCATCACCTGGTCCCAGGGGCATCGGTACACCTTCCGCGTTCGCCCCAATACCCACTCGCAGGGGCGGATGCTGGCGGAGCGCGCGGCGAGACTTCCGTACAGGAAATGGGCGGTGATCGGTCCGAACTACGAGTACGGTCGCCGGGCTTGGGAAACGTTCTGGGCGCGCCTCAAAGAGCTGAAGCCGGACGTGCACCTCACGGGCGAGCATTGGCCGACCCTGGGCAAGATCGAGCCCGGCGGGTACGTCAGCGCCCTCCTCGGCCAGCACCCCGAAGCCGTCTACGTCTCCCTGTTCGGCAGCGACTGGATCGCCTTCGCCCGCGAGGGGGGCAAGCGAGGCCTGTTCCCAACAGCGTTCTTCGTCGGCATTCTCCTAGGCGAACCGGAATACATCGAGCCGTTGAAGCTGGAGGCGCCCGAGGGGATGTTGGTCACCGGCTACCCTTGGTACGACATCCAGATACCCGCCCACAAAGAGTTCGTGACCAGATTCGAGAAGCGGGCCGGAAGGACCCCGGTGGTAGGAAGCGTGGTGGGATACATCACGTTCCTGTCCATCTTCGAGGCCATCCGGAAGGCGGGCAGCGCGGAGACAGAGAAGCTCGTCACCGCGCTGGAAGGCTTGAAGGTCGAGACCCCGATCGGCTCCATCACCTATCGGCCCTTCGACCACCAATCCACCATGGGTGCCTGGGTGGGGACAACCAAGCTCGACAGGAAGCGCGGGGTGGGCATCATGGTGAACTGGGAGTACGTCCCTGGCGAACGGGTCCTCCCTTCCGAGGCCGAGGTGCGGAAGATAATACAGGAGGCATCTCACTGAGTTCCTGCGCGCGAGCGAACCACCCAACCTCCAACCCCGATCCTGACCCCATTCGATGTCCCTGTTCGTCGTCCAACTCCTGACCGGGCTGGCCAACGCGATGTTCTTGTTCCTCGTCGCGTCGGGGCTGTCCCTCATCTTCGGGGTGACCCGGGTGATCAATTTCGCCCATGGTTCCTTCTACATGCTGGCGGCATACCTTGCTTCCACCCTGGTGGTGATCCTTCCCCTGGGCCCTGTGAGCTTCTACGCCGGCGTGCTTGTGGCCTCCCTGAGCGTGGCTCTTCTGGGCGGCCTCATCGAAGTCTGCCTCTTGCGGCGCATCTACCGAGCCCCGCCGCTGTACCAGTTGCTGCTCACCTTCGCCGTCGTCCTCTTGATCGGGGATGCCGTGAAGTTCTTCTGGGGGACGGAGAACAGGACGGGGCCCAGCCCCCCCGGTCTTTCCGGCTCTGTTCCGATCCTGGGGCAACTCTTCCCGACGTATGACCTGGCCATTCTGCTCTTGGGACCCCTGGTAGCCCTCGGGTTATGGTGGATGCTTCACCGCACGAGGTGGGGCATCCTGATCCGCGCCGCTACGTCCGACCGGGAGATAGTGGGCGCCCTGGGAGTGAACCAGACCTGGCTCTTCACCGGCGTGTTCGTTCTGGGGGCCTGGCTTGCCGGCTTGGCCGGCGGCCTCCAGGTGCCGCGCGTGGCCCTCAGCGCGGTCATGGACGCCAGCGTCATCGCCGAGGCCTTCGTGGTGGTGGTCATCGGCGGCATGGGCAGTCCCTTTGGCGCGCTGCTGGGGGCGGTACTGATCGGCGTCTTCCAGGCCTTCGGCATCCTGCTACTTCCCCGCGAGTTTCACCTCGCCATCATCTTCATCCTCATGGCTGGGGTCCTCGTCGTTCGTCCCTGGGGTCTCTTGGGTCGGCCCGAGGCCGAGGTCGCTGGCGTGAGCGTCGAGATGGGCATGCCCGACAGATTCCAGTTCCAGCGCTGGGCCTGGATCGCGTTCCTGGTCGTGCTCGTCTTGCTGCCCCTCATCCTGCCCACGTTCTACGTGTGGGTCATGGTCGAAATCCTGGCCTTTGCCCTGTTCGCGGGCAGCCTCCAACTCCTGGTCGGTACCGGTGGGATGCTGTCCTTCGGTCATGCCGCCTATTTCGGCCTGGGGGCGTACGGGGCGGCCCTCTTGATGAAGCAGGGGGCGTTGCCCATGCCGGCGGCCTTTCTTCTGGCCCCGCTCGTGGCGGGCGGGGCGGCCTTCCTGTTCGGGATCTTTTGCGTCAGGCTGTCGGGTGTCTACTTCGCCATGCTGACGCTGGCCTTTGCGCAGATCGCCTTTGCGGTCATCCACCAGTGGTACGAATTCACCGGCGGAGACAACGGCATCCTGGGCGTGTGGCCTACGGCAGCCCTGGCGGCGCCGGTGCGGTATTACTACGTGGCCCTGGTCGCGGGCGCGGGGGGATTCGCCCTCCTCCAGCGGGTAACGGGATCCCCCTTCGGCTACACGCTGCGGGCAGCCCGTGACCACGCGTCGCGCTGCCGGGCCATCGGCATCAATGTCCGGGGTCATCAGCTCCTGGCCTTTGTTGTAGCGGGCATCTTCGCCGGCCTGGGCGGGGCCATCTTCGTCTTCTTGAAAGGGAGCGCGTTCCCGGACTACCTGTCCATTCCCGTCTCCATCGAGTCGCTGGTCATGGTTCTCCTGGGCGGGATTCACACCCTGGCCGGAGCGCCCGTGGGCGCGGGAGTCTACAAGGTGCTGGACACGGTCATCACTCGGCACACGGCCTACTGGCAGGCGGTCCTGGGAGGCATTCTCGTCTTCCTGGTGGTTGCATTTCCCCGTGGCCTCGTTGGGTTCATGCAGTGGCGGTGGAGACGGACGAGGGTTGACCTTGGTTGAGACGCCGCTCCTCGAGGTCCGCGACGTGTGGAAAGCCTTCGGGGGCGTCCAGGCGGTAGCCGGGGTGAGCCTGCAACTCCCCCGGGGCGAGGTGCGCGCCCTGATCGGCCCGAACGGCGCCGGCAAGACCACGCTCTTGAACCTGCTGACGGGCCAGCTCTCCTGTGATAGCGGGGTCGTGTTATTCAAGGGGGAACGGATCAGCGGTCTCCCCCCCGACCGGATCTGGCACAAAGGGGTCAGCCGAACCTTTCAAATCACCTCCGCCTTCAGCAGCCTGACGGTCCTGGAGAACGTGCAAGTGGCAATCCTGTCTCACCAGGGGCGCAGTCGCGACCTCTTCTCCAGGGCGACAGGCCTAGGGCGAGAGGAAGCCATGGACCTCCTCAGGACGGTGGGGCTGGACGATCAGGCGGACAAGGTGTGCGGCACCCTCGCCTTCGGAGACCTCAAGCGGCTGGAGCTCGCCCTCGCGCTGGCCAATCGGCCGGAGCTCCTGGTCCTGGATGAGCCCACGGCCGGGATGGCCCCGCAGGAGCGGCTGGATCTCATGGCCCTCGCGGTTGGGGTCGTGCAGGATCGGCGGGTCACCCTGCTGTTCACCGAGCACGACATGGATGTCGTCTTCGCCGCCGCCCATCGGATCATGGTCATGCACCAGGGACGGCTGGTCGCCGAGGGGACACCCCAGGCGGTGCGGGACGATCCCAGGGTGCAAGAGGTGTATCTCGGAGGCTCTACCGATTCGGGATGCAGGAATCCGGACGGGACGCCATGCTCGAAGTGAGTGAGCTGGAGGCGTATTACGGCCTGAGCCACATCCTGTTTGGCGTGTGCCTCCGGGCGGCGCCGGGCGAGGTGGTGGCGTTGCTGGGCCGGAATGGCGCGGGCAAGTCCACCACCCTCAAGGCCATCATCGGGCTGGTACCCCCGGCGGCGGGCCGGATCGTCTTCCGGGGTGAGGATCTCGCGGGGAAGCCTCCGCACCTCATCTGCCGGAAGGGCATTGGCTTTGTTCCCGAGGACCGGCGCATCTTCCCCGACCTCACCGTGAGGGAGAATCTGGAGGTGGGATGGCGCCCGGGGGCAATCGGCGATGCCCGTCGGGGCCTGGAGCGGGCATTCGCGCTGTTCCCGGCTCTCCGGGACCTGGCGGGGCGCCGCGGGGACAGCCTGAGTGGTGGCGAACAGCAGATGCTCGCCATTGCCCGCACACTCATGGGGAACCCGGCGCTCCTGCTTCTGGACGAGCCCTCGGAGGGCCTGGCCCCGCGCGTGGTGGAGGCGATGGCCGAGCACATCCTGCGACTGAAGCAGGAAGGCATGACCGTCCTGCTGTCGGAGCAGAACCTCCGCTTCGCCACCCGGGTCAGCGACCGAGCGTACATCCTCGAGAAGGGGCGCATCCGGTACGAGGGCAGCATAACCGATCTCACGGCCAACCAGGAGGTGCTTCGCCGCTATCTCATGGTGTGACCCCGATTCCGCATTCGGAACTGCGCATTCGGCAAGAAAGACAAAGCGCGTTTCTCCCATACGAAAATTCTTGCCCCGCATCCTGCGGCTGTGGCATCCTTCGCCACCAAGCGAAGGGACCTGCATGCCTTCCATGTGCTCTTTCAGGTTGCGCGAGCGGAGGTCGCGATGATCGAGGATCCGAAGAAGGCTCTGGCCATGCACCGGTTGATGGTGCTCAGCCGCGTGCTCGATGAGGCGTGCTGCCAAGAAACTGCCCACTGGTTTCCCGCGATCGGGGAAGAGGCGGTGCCGGTGGGCGCCTTTTACGGTCTTCGTCCCGACGACGTGTGCGCTCCCGCCTACCGAGGGGCTCCCATCGTGTACCTGTTGCGCGGTGCCACGCTGGAACAGGTGTGGGCCGGGGCCCTGGGCAAGCGGACCGGCTTCGCCCGCGGTCGCCACTTCAACTTCACCGCTCCCATCGAGCTGCGGATCTTGCCGTACATCGCCGGCGATTTGGGCCCCATCATCTCCCAGGCCACGGGCACGGCCTTCGCCCAGAAGTATCGGAAGAGCGACGCCGTGACCGTGGTCTCCTTCGGCGACGGGACGAGCAATCGGGGCGACTTCCACGAGGCCATCAACCTGGGGGCGACGTGGCGCCTCCCCGTCGTCTACATCATTCAAAACAACCGGTATGCCATCTCCATGAATATCGCCAAGGCGACCGCGGCCAAGCGGCTGGCGGATCGGGCTGTTGGGTACGGCATCCGGGGTGTGACTGTGGACGGCAACGATGTTCTGGCCGTCCATGCAGCCGTCCAGGAGGCGGTTGGAAGGGCCCGGGCGGGCCTCGGCCCGACGCTGATCGAGGCCGAGACCTTTCGCATGCGAGGGCATTACGCGGCCGACACCGCGCCCTACCGGCCCGCAGGAGAGGTGGAGGAGTGGAAGGGCCGCGACCCGATCCGGCGGCTCGAGGAAAGGCTTTCGGCGGCCGGCGTGCTTTCGGACGCGGACGCGCATGCCGTCTGGGCCGCCGCCCGGAAAGAGGTCGAGAGCGCCATGGCAGCGGCCAAGCAGCATCCGGACATCCTTCCAACCGACCTGGGGTTGGACGAGATGTTCGCCACACCTGTGCAGGAGGCCTGAGATGCCCGGCAGGCGGATGACGTTCGTCGAGGCGATCGTCGAAGGGATCCGGGAGGAGATGCGCCGGGATCCGAACGTGTTCGTGGTGGGCCAGGATGTAGGGCCGTTCGGTGGCTCGCTGCGCTCGACGCTGGGATTGTGGGAGGAATTCGGGCCGGCCCGAATCTTCGACACCCCCGTCTCCGAGTCTGCCGCCGCTGGGCTCTGTGTCGGCGCCGCGCTGGAGGGCCTGCGCCCCATCCTCGACATCTCTTTCGGTGAGTTCCTCGCGGCGGCCATGACGCAGATCGCCCTGCACGCCCCGGCGCTGCACTGGCTCACCCTGGGCAAGGCGCGCGTCCCCCTCACCATCCGCACCAAAGTGGGGGACGGGCCGTACACGCACCATCCCCATTCCTACGAGGCCTGGTTCACGCACGTCCCCGGCCTGAAGGTGGTGATGCCCTCCACACCGGCCGATGCCAAGGGCCTGATGAAAGCGGCCATTCGGGACGACGATCCTGTCCTGTTCTTCGAGCACATGTACCTGTACCACGGCGTGCGGGACGAGGTGCCCGAGGGCGAGCATCTGGTCCCCATCGGACGGGCAGAGGTGAAGCGCCCCGGGCGCGATGTCACGGTCGCCGCCACCGCCTGGATGGTCCATCGCGCCCTTCAGGCGGCCCGCCAGCTTGAGTCAGAGGGGATCGAGGTAGAGGTGCTGGACCTTCGGACGCTGGCGCCGCTGGATGTCCCGGCGATCCTGGGCTCGGTGAAGAAGACCGGTCGCCTGGTGGTGGCACACGAGGCCTGGAAGATCGGAGGCCTGGGGGCCGAGGTGGCGGCCACCGTGGCCGAGCAGGCCTTCGGATCCCTCAAGGCGCCCATCGTCCGGGTGGGTGCGCCGCACGCGCCGGCGCCGACGCATTCCACCATCCGCCGGGCGTTTCTTCCGAACGCCCAAGACATTTCCGACGCCGTGCATGCCGTGATGAAGTACGCCGCCTGATGGGCGAAGCCATCAGCGGTGAGTAGTCAGCTCGAGGAAGATAGCTGACCGCTGATAGCTGATGGCTGATTGCTAAGAGGGTCGCGGGGTATGACGCAAGCCGCCCGGATGGATCGGGGGATCCCGGTTCGAGAGGTCATCCCGCTCAAGGGAATGCGCAAGATGGCGGCCGAGCATCTGGCCAAGAGCCAAGCCCAGGTGGCCGCGGTCACGAGCCTCGGCGAGGTGGACGTCACGGAGTTCGTCGCCCTGCGGGAGCGGCTTGCCGCCGAGCCAGCTCGCACGGGCGGCGTGCGACTGACCTACACGCCCCTCCTCGTCAAGGCGCTGGCCCAGGCGCTGACCCGGCACCCGTCGCTCAACGCGGCGCTGGCAGAGGACGCCCCTGAGATCCGTGTCTACGCCGAGGTCAACATCGGTGTGGCGGTGGCACTTCCCGATGGAAACCTGATCGTGCCCGTCGTGCACCAGGCCGACCGCAAGGGCCTGGTAGAGGTGGCGAGCCGCGTGGCGGACGTAACCGATCGGGCCCGGCAGGGGGCGCTCACGCCGGCGGACGTTCGCCGGGGAACCTTCACGCTGTCCAACGTGGGAATGGTCCGGGGGATCGGGTGGGCGACTCCCATCGTGCATCTCCCTCAGGCGGCCATCCTTGGGACCGGACGCATCGAGCCGAAGCCCGTGGTCCGGGATGGGGCCATCGTGATTCGCTCCATCCTGCCGATCAGTCTCACCTGGGATCACCGCATTGTGAACGGCGTCCCGGTCGGGCAATTCCTGGAGACCCTCACCGATCTGCTGGAGCATCCCGAGAAACTTGAACTGGGGATCTGAAAACGGACGGGAGAGACAACAGCGGCTATCACCGGTCGGCGCCACCCCTCATCCCCGCCTTCTCCCCCAAGGGGAGAAGGGGAGGTTGAGGGGACGGAGAAGAATGGCCGAGCGCGGAGCGAAGCGACAATGATCGAAGTCCGGATGCCGAACCTGGGCGAGGGCGTCACCGAGGGAACGATCGTCCGCTGGCTCAAGGCCGAGGGCGAGTCGGTGGCCGAAGGGGAGACCCTGGCGGAGATCATGACCGACAAGGTGAATGTGGAGTTCGAGTCGCCCGCCGCGGGTGTCGTCCGAAAGCTTCACTTTCCCGAAGAGGCCATCGTCAAGGTGGGCACCGTCATCGCCCTGTTGGAGCCCCCTGCAGGCGAGTCCTGTCCCGATTCGAGGCGCCCGGTCATTAGGATGATGCCTGGGAGGTAACTTGGCCGAGAATGGCGTTGACAGGCACATCGCGTGCCGAATAGACTGCGGCCATCTTTGGTCTTTCACCGTTTGAACCCGCGGGTCCGTTTCGTCTGGCGTCCGACGCCTCGGTTCCACGTTGCCTGAGTCGTGGTGCCTTTGACTCCACGCCAGACAGAAAAGGAGGGAAAGATCATGCCACACAAGCGAAAGGGAATCACAAGGCGCGAGTTTCTGCGTGACGCGGCGGTGGCAACAGGGAGTGTCGCCCTGGCAAGCCTGACCCCCGCTCTGGCACAGGCCGGGCAGACCTCCGAGCCGAAGCTCGGAGCCCAGCTCATCGGGAAGCTGGAGGGTCCGGAACTCATCCTGGACCCGGCGAAATGGCCCAAGAAGTTCAGCGAGGCCCCGACGCTGGCTGAACTGGTTAAGGCCGGCAAGCTCCCTCCGGTGGAGCAGCGCCTCCCCGAGGAGCCAGTGGTCGTGAAACCCGTGCACAGCATCGGGAAGTACGGCGGGACGTGGCGCCGTGGCTTCACTGGACCGGGCGACGGCGAGAACGGCAATCGCATCGTTTCAACAGACAAGATCCTATTCTGGGACTACACCGGGACCAAGGTCATGCCGTGCATCGCCCGCGATTGGAAGGTGAGCGATGACGGTCGGGTCATCGCCATCTTGCTTCGTAAGGGCATGAAGTGGTCGGATGGCCATCCGTTCACCGCCGACGACTTCCTGTTCTGGTACGAGGACGTGTACCTGAACAAGGACCTTCAGCCGACGCCGAACCCCGACTTCATGGTCAACGGCAAGCCGGGGACACTCCGCAAGCGGGACGACTACACTGTCGTCTTCGAGTTCCCGGATCCCAACTACCTCTTCGTGGACATCCTGGCGGGCAGCACGGCGATGGGCGGCGGCCAGGCCACCCAGCAGCATTTCGGCCGCACCATGGGCGCTTACATGCCGGCCCATTACCTGAAGCAGTTCCTCCCGAAGTACTCCTCGAGAGACGAGCTGGACCGGAAGGCCAAGGCGGCGGGCTTCGACGGCTGGGTGAGCTACATCAAGAACCGCTGGGACTGGCGGCTGAATCCCGAGCTGCCGACGCTCGGCCCCTGGAAGACGGTGAGCCCGATCAACACCCCGACCTGGGGGTTGGAGCGGAATCCGTACTACTACGGCATCGACACCGGGGGGAACCAGCTCCCCTACATCGACAAGATCAACATGACGCTGGCCGAGAACCTGGAGGTCCTGAACCTGCGCGCCATCGCGGGCGAGTACGACCTGCAGGAGCGCCACATCAGCC
>CAZXXV010000071.1:9001-12188 GCA_964644725.1 uncultured bacterium | reverse complement strand
TGAAGATGAGGGCGTAGAGGAATTCATTCCAGGAGAGAGTGAAGCAGAAGATCCCTGCCGACAGGAGGCCGGGCACCGACAGAGGCAGCACAATCCGCAGCAGGATTCCCATTCTCGAGCAGCCGTCCGCCATGGCGCTCTCTTCGATCTCCTTGGGGATCGTCCGGAAGTAACCCATGAGGAGCCACGAGGCGAAAGGGACGAGCTGGGTGGGATAGGTGAGGATGAGCGCCCAGTAGGTGTTGTACAGGTTCAGCTTGGCGATGACCTGGGCCAGCGGCAGGAACAGCAGCGTCGGTGGCACGAGGTACGCCAGGAAGATCCCCACGCCCAGGAAGTTGCTGCCGGGAAACCGTAACCGCGCCAACGCATAGCCGGCGAAGATACTGCACCCCAGCGACAGGACGGTGGAGACCACCGATACGATCAGAGTGTTCTTCACCCACTCGGGGAAGGCGGTGCTCTGAAACAGATACAGATAGTTCTCAAGGGTGAACCTCTTGATCCAGAACGGGTTAAACTTCATGTCGAAGAGGTCGTTGGTCGGCTTGAGCGAGACGAGCGTCATCCAATAGAAGGGGAAGAGCAGGAACACCAGGTAGAACACCAGCGGCAAGTAGATGTTCAGCACCCGGTTGCTGAGCCGTTCACTGCCAACCATCCTACTCCTCCCTCCGCAGGTACACCAAGAGGATGACGGCGAACACCGACAGGACGGGAAACATGTAGAGGGCGATGGCGGCCCCCATGCCGATCTCTGTCGCCCACAGGCCGACATTGAACGCGTAGGTCCCGAAGATGTGGGTTTGGTTTGCCGGCCCGCCCTTGGTCAGGATGTAGATCAACTGGAAGTCGGCGAAGGTCCAGATGATGGAGAGCAGCGTCGCAATCAGGATGACGCCTCTTATGTGCGGCACCGTCACGTGCAGGAACCGGTGCCACATTCCCGCCCCGTCGATGGCCGCCGCCTCCTGGAGCTCAGCGGGCACCGCCTGCAACCCGGCCAGGATGGTGATGCCGAAGAACGGCGTGCCCCGCCAGATGTTTGCCAGGCACACCGACGAAATCGCCAGCTTCGGGTCCCCCAGGAAGTTGATGTTCTTCTGGATCAGCCCAAGGTCCCTCAGCAGCCACGAAATAGGACTGAACACCGGATCGAGAATCATGAACCAGCCGAGGGTGGAAAGCGCGGTGGGCACGATCCAGGGCATCATGACCGCAGCCCGGACGGGGTTGCTGAGCTTCATCCGGTTGTTCAGGATCAGGGCCAAGCCCAGGCCGAGCGCGCACTTGAAGGGCACCGTGACCATAGCGTAGATGAGCGTGTTCCGTGCAGTCTGATGAAAGATGGTGTCAGTCAGGAGGTCCTTGAAATTCCTCAGCCCGATGAAGTGGCCCATTCGCCCGATCATGCTGTCGGTAACGGACAGCCAGATTCCCAGGAAGAACGGATAGGCCATGAAAACCATGAGGAGGAGGGCGCCTGGGAGCATGAGGATGACACCGAGGCTTGACTCGCGCTCCAGGAGCGACCCGGTGGTCACAGCACGGCCACGCATCTCACTTCTGGGACTCACCGCATCCTCCAATGCGAGGGCAGTCACGCTGTGCGTGACTGCCCCCCTTTCTCCACAGCATAACAGTGCTGTGCGTTCGTATCCAGCTACCCGCCGTAAATCCGCTTGAGCTGCTCGGCACCCCACTCGATAGCGGCCTTGGCATCGCCACCCTGCACCGCCTTTGCGAGGGTATCTACTACGATGTACTTCGAATAGGCGAGCGATGCCTTCTCGTTTGGTGGGCCGGCATAGCCCAGATCGCGCCCATACTTGGGCTGATCCCGGAACGGGGCCATCTTGGGATCCTTGTCCCACATGGGATCCTTGGACAGCTTCACGGTGGGTTGCAGGTGGTAGCCCTCCTGAAGGCGCCACCACTCCTCGAACTGCTTATCCTGGAACCACCACTTCAAGAACTCCTTCGCCCCGGCGATGTTCTTGGAGTTCTTGAGGATCGCGAAGGTCCGGCTACCCAGCCAGTAAAACCGCCCGGCTGGCCCCTTGGGGAGGAGCATGTGGTGCAAGTCTCTGGCAATATCGGGCTTGTCCTTCTTGGCAGCGAAGTAGATGCTTGAGCCGTTTGTCGTGCAGGAAATCTGGTCCGAGAGGAACGCGCGGTTATTGTTGCTGTCGTCCCAGGAGGTGCCGGTCTCATCGTAGCCGTCCTTCCACGCCTGGATGAACTTCCTCATGCCATCCACGAACTGCGGCTTGTTGAAAGCCAGCGTCTTACCGTCCTTTTCCACTTCCATGGCCCCATGGGACCACATGAAGGGGTAACAGTAACTCGGTGGGTCGCCGGTGCTGTGGCCCAACGCCTGTCCGAAAGGCTTGCCTCTTGCCTTTAACTTCTTGGCAACGGCGTAGAACTCGTCCCATGTCATATCCAGCTTAGTGCCATCTTCCGCATTGGCCACGCCGGCTTCTTTGAAGTAGCTAATTCGGTAGTTGACGGAATTATTGGACTGACCAGAGGGGATACCCAGATACCTCCCTTCCACCTTTGCCGAGTTCAGGACGTACGCCTCGAAGCCGCCACCGCGCCTGCCAAACTCTTCGGCCTCCTCTGTCATGTCGACGAGATTGTCCCTGTAAAGAAAGTTCCAGGATGGCCACAGCTCCAGGATGTCCACGCCGCCCGCCTGAACGGCCGCCCCGATCTTGGGTTGTAGGTCCGGCCAGTTGAGGAAGTCGGTGGCCACCGTAACGCCGTTAGCCTTGCCCCACTCCTGGGCCTGTCTCTTGTACAGGTCTTGGGCAGGAGCCACGAAATACGTTCCCTGGAGGATGGCGAGGCTGGTCCCCCTCAGGACCGCAGGCGCCTGGCCGAACACCTTCTTGGGGAGCGACCCCAGGGCGGCGACGCCCAGGCCGGCGGCTCCCGTCTTGATGAACTCTCGCCGGCTGAACTTCCGTTTGGTCTTCTGCTTGTCCATCCAAAACCCTCCTTTCGAAACCACATCAGGCCTTCTTCTTGTCCATCGGATCTTCGGTCTCAACCACCTCCCTTCCTCACGCGGTGGAGCACCAGCCACCGCAGTGAGAGGCCACGGGGGACATCAAATTGGACGAAATACCCGCAAGACAATTCGGGGCGTTCGCAGCGATGTATGCCACCCCCTGCTCGG
>CAZXXV010000071.1:2661-8901 GCA_964644725.1 uncultured bacterium | reverse complement strand
CACCGGGGAGCGAAGTCAAGGCAAAACAAGCACTGGCTGGTACCCTATACGCCTGAGACTGGCGGTGTTGAAGAGTGGGAGAGCAAATCCCGCCAGCCAGGCTCAGAGACCCATAGCCTTCTCTTCTTCCGTGATGCAGCGGTCGAGGATCCTAACCGCCTCGTCGATGTCCGCCTTTGTGATGACGAGCGGGGGGGCGAATTCCAGGGCCATGTTCATGAACTTGATGATGAGCCCCTGCTGCTTGGCCCGCTCGACGATGTTCGTCAGGCGGTCGGCCGGGAACGGCGCATGCTTGGCCTTGTCTGTGGTGAGGTCAATCGCCGCCCAGAGGCCGGTGCCTCGCACCTCGCCGACGATGGGATGGTGCGTGAGGGACTGCAGCCTGTCGAGGAAGTACGCTCCCATAAGTCGGGCGTTTTCGATCAGGTTCTCCCGCTTCAGGATCTCGATGTTCTTGAGGGCGGCCGCGCAGCCGACCGGATGGTTCATGTAGGTCTGGAGGTTCGCGAAGAAATCCACGGGCGCGACGACGGCATCGGTGGCCCCAACGGCGCCCAGGGGGAAGTATCCGCTGGAGATCCCCTTGGCCATCAGCATGATATCCGGCTGGATATCGAAGTGTTCAATGCCGAACCACTTGCCAGTCCGGCCGAAGCCGCAGATGACCTCGTCCACGATGAGGAGGATGCCGTACCGGTCACAGATCTCGCGGATGATTCTCCAGTACTCGCGCGGGGGACGATAGGCTCCAAAGAACTGCTGGATGGGCTCCCCGATGAAGGCCATGACCTGGGTCGGGTCCTCGAACTCGATGAGCCGCTCCACGTCCCGGGCGCAGGCAATGTCGCAGGCCGGATACGTGAGATGAAGCGGACAGCGGTAGCAGTAGGGTGACTCCGCGAAGATACTGCCGGGCGGAAGCGGCTCCATCATTTGGCGCGTGGGCAGCACGCTGCCGAGTACACGGAGGGCCCCTCCAGTGACCCCGTGGAAGGCCCCCCGCCGGGAGATCACCTTGAACCGCCACCGCTCGCCGCGGTAATGGTGATAGTGCCTGGCGAGCTTCAGCGCTGATTCCACCGCCTCGGACCCGTCGCACACGAACAGGAACTGGTTGATGCTTCCCGGCGTGAGGTCGGCGAGGACCCCGGCCAGCTCGATCGCGCGCGGGTTGCCGTACTGCATGGGCGTGAAGTAGTGGAACTGGAGGGCCTGATCATGGATCGCCTCGGCCATCTCCTTCCGGCCGTATCCGATATGGACCGGCCGCGTCCACCCCGAGACGAGGTCAAGGTAGGCCTTCCCAGCCTCGTCGAAGATCCGGACCCCTTCCCCCCGCGTGATGACGGTGATCCCTTTCCTCAGGTCCTCCTTCGAGGTCCTGGGGTAGATGACGTGCGACTGGCTGCACCCCTTCACTTCGGAATCCGGCATTAGTCTGCTCCTTCCGGCTGGGTGCCCCTCGATTTGGGGGACGTTGGGGCTTTAATGACTTTTCGCCGAATCGACACTAGCTTCCCTCGCGCGCATGACCCGTCCCGGGCGGGGATATCCCGCCGACACGGAACTGTCAAGTTCCGGCCGCGCCGGCGTCGCTCCACGGATCCAGGCCGGCCTCCAGTCCTTGCCTGGTGATGCGGATCGCCACGGGGTGCGCGAAGAAGAACGAACTGAAGGACATCGTTTTCGGCACCACGGGGTGCCCCATCTTCTTGAGGGCGGCGATCTTGGCTGGGCCGACGTGGTCGTCCACCCAGAGGTCGCCCCCCTCGGTGTGAAGTCGGGGGGCTTCCACGGCCGCCTGAACCGAGTCGCCAACGTCGATCATGTTGGAGAGAACCTGGGGAATGACGGAGACGATCTTGCGTCCGCCCGGCGCGCCCAGCGCGAAGTATGGCTCGCCTTTGCGGAACGCGAGGACGGGCACCATGTTCACCAGGGGACGCCTGCCGCTCCCGACCGAGTTGGGGCGCCTCGGCTCGGGATCGAACCAGATCATCCCGTTGTTGAGGAGGATGCCCGTGCCCGGGACGACCATGCGCGCCCCGAACAGTCCCACGGCCGTGTTTGTCAGCGACACCATGTTGCGCTGCCGGTCGATAGCACCGATATGCGTGGTACAGTCGCTGGACCCCCCGGCGGGGCCTCGGGCGCGGCCCCGCCCAGGCGGGGTGCGGCTCGCCTCGCGCGCGGCCGTTGGCTCATATGCCCAGGGGTTGGGCGACGGGGTGTTACTCCGCGGCCCGGCGGGCCTGATCCCCTTGGCCTGGGTCTCTGCGTACCCAAGCGACGTCAGCCCATTCCACGGCGCACTCACACGCTGGGGGTCAGCCAGCAGTCGGAGGCGGTCCTCGAACGCGTACCGGACCGCCTCGGCGCGGAGATGCAATCCGGTCGTGGTCGCGTACCCCACTCGCGCCGACGGGAACTGCGCCCACAGGTTCAGGATCTGCAAAGCGGTCACGCCGCCGGTCGCCCCGGGCGTGAACGCCAGGTCCACACCCCGGTACTTTCCCAGGAGCGGCGAAAGGACGCGCGGCGTGTACGCTGCCAGGTCGTCCTTGGTGAGCCACCCGCCGCTATCCCGCATGTGTTCGTGGATCCGCTCGGCGATCTCACCGCGGTAGAAGGCCGATGGCCCTTCCTTGGCCACCAAGCGCAGGCTGCGTGCCAGCTCGGGCTGACGCAGCACGTCCCCGTCCGCCAGGGACGGCGGCCGATGGATGTCGAAGCCGTTTCGCAGGTAGGTGCGCGCCGTCTCGGGAAACATCCGGAGCTCCTCCGAGTAGATCGCCATGGTCAGCCCGATGTACCAGTCCGGGACGAAGCCTTTCTCGGCCAGCGTGATGGCCGGCGCCAGCACGTCGGGCAGGTCCATGGTGCCGTAGCGCTCCAGCATCAGGCAGAGCCCTGCCAGCGATCCCGGCACCGCCACCGCCTTAGGCCCGTAGATATTCGCGTCGCCGACGACGCGCCGCCAGTTGAAGAGATCCTGCTGCATCCCCTCCCCCAGCTCATAGCAACGCTCGTGGCACGCGGACGGCGCCTCCACGTTGGCGTCGATCGCAATCGTCTCGCCCCGCTTGGCCAGGTGGACGAGGAAGCTCCCGCCGCCGGCCATGGTAGACATGAACGGCTCTACAACCGGCATGGCAAACGCGGTGGCCACGGCTGCATCCACGGCGTTGCCGCCGCGAGCGAGGATGGAGGCGCCCACCTCGGCGCCCAGCGGGTGTTCGGCGACCACCATGCCCCGGCGCATCCGGGGTGTGACCTTGGTCAGAGACAGCGCACTGCGAATCATCCGGTGACCTCCTCAGTGGGTGTTGGCATGCCATCGGACTGAAACGCAACCGCAACCAAGCGGGCCGACCCACGGCGCAAGCCTCCGTCCGTTCGGTCTGCTGGATTCTTCGGGGGGAGACGAGCGAGCGGAACGGCGATGACTCCTGCATACTCCTCCACGACAAGATGAAGGGAACATCTGTCCTGTGTCACGAGTCGGGCACGGGCAGACACCGGTGAGCACCCCTATGGCATCTCTGCCAGCAAGAGGCCAAGGGTCATTTGGTTGGACCAATTGATGTCGGTGAACCGCAAGCCGTGAGGGACCAACCCTGCCGCAGCCTGTCCCGCCTGGGCCTCCACCCAGGCGATCACCCCCTCCGCCTCAACCTTTCCCCCCGCGGTTGAAAGGGTGACATGCAGAACGGAGCCGGCAGGAACGACCTGAGACAGCAGGAGCAATAGCCCCTCACGACTGGTATCCGCTGTCCGCCCCTGGAGAGGCGGGCCTTCTTTCCCCTTGGGGCGACACAACACCGAGATCTCCAGGGGGAGCCGGAGCCCTGCTAGCTGCCTCTGCCCCTTCAGGTTGAGAAGATTGCTGAGGGCCTGGCGTTGCTCAGCGCTGACACGGGGGAAGGACACGCCATGGAGGATTCCCTCCCCCGCGGATCCCTGACCTCCAACCCAGACCACCGGCGCTCCTACCTCGAGGCCTCTCTTCTCCGTCCCGATGAAGAGCACGAGGGTTGACGAGGGCTCGAGGCGCTCTGCCAATTCCAGGTAGGCTCCTTCTTCGCTCAAGTCGCGAGTCCAACCCATACCGGCCTTGACGTGCGCGGGATCCTTGAGTTTGTAAATGACTGGCACCCTGATCGGGTGGCGCGAGCATCGCCGCTCCGCCGACCACTCGGACACGAATTCGCCTCCCGACTCCTTCGGTCGCCCCCAGTTAGCGTGAAGCTACTCCCTTCCTAATACCCTGTCAATTCCCGCCTGCGTCAAGCCGACTGAAGTTGGGACTCCCACAAGGCGTCGAACAGGTCGAAGGGATGGCCTCCTCAAGGTCAGCGTGATGATGTTGCCTCCCTGAAATGCGCGCTCCGCCGGGGACGACGGCTACAGCTTCTTTCGGAAGGGCTCGGCATAGCCCGTCATCTCCACGTAGCCGCGTCCGCTAAGGCGGCGACTGTGGGTCGTGCCCTCCGCGAACGCCGCTCCTTCCCAATAGATCACCCGGGTGCTCTTCGCCGTGTCCAGCTCCTGGTCGGGAAAGGCCGACGTCACTGTCACGTCCAGGCTGATGGTCGGCACCCTGAGCCGCCACTTCATCGGGTAGATACCCTTCCCTCGGGGACTCCTCCACCGATCCAGGACCTCCACGCTGAAGTCCACCTGTTTCAGCCGGAGCGTGCGACCGTCCGCCCCCACAAACGTCCCCGCCGAATACGGGTCCGGCAGCCCGTTCGCCTTCCGGATATTGTAAAGCATCAGCTCGGTTCCATCATCGAACTGAAGGCTGAACCAGTCCCACCCGACCTGATCGGGATTCAGTTGAGTGGAGCCGAACTCGTGATCCATCCAGCTCAGGCCCGAAACCGGGAAAGCCTTGCCGTGTACCGTCAGCGTCCCTTGGGTCTTCAGCCGCGTCAGTGAGTAGTAATGGGACGCGTGGCCTCGCCCCTCACCCTTCTGGCTGATGCCGTTCTCGCCGTGAATCACGGGAGGCTTTTGCGAGACCAGCATCAGGTCGAGGGTAAACCCATCCTCCTTTGCCCGGAGTCGTTGTGTCGCCCCGTCCCCGGTCACCTCCCAGTCGCCGATCCAGACGCGGAACTCCCTGTCGCTCGCTCCGGCCTGGCCCAGACCCGCCCGATTGACGCGCTCGAAGTACCTGAAGGCCTTCCGCGGGATGTCCGAGATGGCGAAGTGGGCCAAGTAGAGATTCTTGGCCGTCCAGCGGGACGGGTTGGCGTGTGCCTCGGCCACGCCGCTCCGGAAGAACGTCACCTGGTAGCCGTACTCCTCGCCGCCTGCGGCGCGCAGGTGGCCGGTGTAGTACCACCACTCGGTGCGATAATCGTCGTGAGAGTAATGATCACGAGGAAACGAGAAGGTGTATCCAGGCAGGGCCGGGCGGAACTCCCCTGCCTCGACCGCACCCGCCGCAAGAACCACAAAGGCGAGAACCAACCGCCAAGACGTCGAGCCCTGGATTGACCCGACTGGACTGCAATCCCTACGGCCGGGCGAGACCCGCCTCAGGCGGGCCAAGAACGCCAAGATTACCGAGGTGAGAACAGGAATTCGCACGGTCATGATCCAAGAGCCTTCAGGCGGCCTGCCATCCTGGCCTTCAGTCAGTTCTCGTCAACGAAGCAGCCGTGAGGCGGGAACGCAGATCGAGGAGAAACGCATCCGGATCCGATGGGGTGATGACGATCGAGCGGCGCTTTCCCCTTCGCAAGTGGAGCGTGATCCGATTCTTCAGGCGGAAGGAGACCCAGTGCTCACGGAACAGCGAGCCTCCACGATCCGCCGACTGGATGTCGGCATACGGAATCGTGCGGAACGGAACCCCCAGCGCCACGATCTCCAGCGCCTGGTCCTCGAGGCGAAACTTAAGCGTCGCGATGCCGTACAGGGTGATCGCGCCCACCGCTGCAGCCGTCGTGAGGAGCCACACCCAAACTTCAGGAATCATGAGCGACCTCAGAGTGCCTCGAAAGCGTTCGACTGTTTCCGCCTGTGGCGGATTCGACAGTTCGATCGTTCCGCAGTGAGATCCTGCGGTGGTTCGACTGTTCGAGCGTTCGATGGTTCGGGAACTGCCGACCCCGCTCCGCTCCGCGGTCCGGGGCGGAGACAGCCGAACTCCCGAATCCGCCAGAGGCGGAAACGCTTTCCGTTCCTTCGACTATTCATACCGCACCGCCTCGGCGATGGGAAGGC
>CAZXXV010000071.1:0-2561 GCA_964644725.1 uncultured bacterium | reverse complement strand
AACGCTTTCCGTTCCTTCGACTATTCATACCGCACCGCCTCGGCGATGGGAAGGCGCGAGGCGCGCCAGGCCGGAAAACATCCGGCTGCCACGCTGACCAAGAGCGTCAGGACCGCATACTCCACGATCAGACGGGCCGGGAACGTGAACTGGATCGTCCAGCCGAAGGACTGCTTGTTGATGACGTAGATCAGGATCAGCGACAGGGCCAGCCCGGACAGGGCCCCCAGGAGATTGGCCAGTGTGCCCATGAAGGCCGCCTCGCACAGGATGGTGCGCTGGACGCTCCCACGCGTGAACCCGACCGAGCGAAGAATGCCGATTTCCCGGGTCCGCTCCAGAACCGACGCGATGAGTGTATTGAGGATGCCCAGGGCTGCCACCACCAGGGCCACCACCTCCAGGGCGTAGGTAATGGCGAACGTCTGGTCGAAGATCTCGAGGATCCGGGCCTTGAGTTCCCGGTTGGAAAACACCACGAGGTCGTCACCCGTGGATAACCGTCGAAGGATCTCTTGACGCACCGCCAGAGGGTCGCCGCCCGGCAACAGGTAGATAACGAGGGAGTTCAACCAGGGATCCCGCCACAGCCTCTGGAAGAGAGCCCGGTCCATGACCGCCAGCCCGCCTTCCGTCGTGTAGTCGTAGTAGACGCCGGCGATGCGAAGACGAACCGTCTGTCCGGACGGATGCAAGGTCACCTCGTCCCCTTCCTTCAGCCGGTACCGCTCGGCGAAGGTCTCGGACACGATCACGCGCCCCCGGTCCTTGGCCTGCTGGAGGATCGTCGCGGAATCTCCCCGGCGAAACAGCAGCCGGCCTCGTCGAGCCATCACGTCGAAGTCCCCCGCCCCCAGGAGGAATCTCCCGCCATGCCCGTCATCCACTCGGAGGCCCCGGAACCCATCTACCTCCGCCACGCCTGGGATCCGCCTCACCTCCTCCAGCATACTGGCGGGAAGGCGCGTGTCGGCCCCCTTGATCAGCCGTGTGGCCCGCGAGAGGTAGAGGTCAGCGCGGATCGTCTGTTGGATCCACACCTCCACCGTCCTCCGGAAGCTCTGGATCATGGTCGAGACGCTCACCAGCATGGCCAGGCCGACGACCATGGCCCCGATCGTCACGGCGTTCCGGCGCAAGGCACGACCGAGGTTCCCGGCCGCCATCCTCCCCGCAACGAGGCGCGATCTCGTCAGACTGTGCGCCAGCACTCGCTGAAACACCAGGAGGAAGGCCGGACAGAGGAGCGTGGTCCCCAGGAGGAGGCTCAGGGCCGCGCCATAGCCCAGCAGGGGCCGTCCCGACACCGGACCTCCCTGCGCGAGCGCGTAGGCCCCCAGGGCCAGCGCGAGTCCGGCACATGCCAGGAGCCACGGATGGTGCCGGCGCTCCAGCGTGGCCGCGGCCAGCGTCTCGCTGGGCGTGACCACGGCTGCCTCCAATGCGGGGAGCAAGGAGGAGAGGATGGCAGTCCCGCATCCCAGGAGAACCGCCTGGAGGATCAACGTGGCAGGCAGGCGCAGCTCGCCGGGTCGGACGAAGGCGTACAGCGACGAGACGGTCTGGCTCACAGCCCCGATCGTTCCTCGCGCCAAGAGGAGCCCCAGCGCCACCCCCAGGGCAGAGCCCAGCAGCCCGATCATGCCCCCTTCGGCTGCCACGAGAAGCAGGACCTGGCCGCGGCTCACGCCCAGGCCCCGCAGGATGCCGATCTGTCGTCGCTGCCGAACCACGGACACGGACATGGTGTTGTAGACGAGAAACACGCCAACAAAGAGGGCGATGAGGCTCAGGACGAACAGGTTGAGCTGAAACGAGGCCAGCATCTGCTCCACCTGGGCGCTGCGCGCCTCCGGCCGCTCCACCGTCACCTCGGGCGGCAGGTGCCGGCGCAGAGCTGCGGCGACCCGATTGGGATCCGCGTACTGGTCCAGCAACAGGTCCACGCGATCCAGTCGGCCGAGCTTCCCGAACTGAAGCTGCGCCGCCGCGATGTCCAGGACGGCAAACTGTCCGTCCATGGTCCGCGCTGCTCCCTGGTCGGCCAGCAGCCCTCGGATGACGAAGGTCTTCGGTCCCGTCGGCGTGAGAAGTCGAATCGAGCCGCTAACCGAGAGACCGTGGGCCCGCGCGAACCGCTCCGTCAGGAGGATGGCCCCAGGATCGGTCAGCAGTTGCAGGGGCTCGGCGACTTCCGAGGTGGGTCCTCGGTACTCTCGGATCCCCGCGTCGGCCAGGACGTCCACGCCCAGCACCAGCAGGATCTCGCCGGGAAGCCCCGCCACGGGCGTGATCGCCTGGACTACAGGGACTGCGCGCGCCACGCCCGGCGTCCCGGCGATGGCGGGGAACAGGGCTTCGTCGAATCCCATCTCTCCCGCGGAGACCTGAAGGCGGCTCTTCCCGGCGACGTAGTCCAGGCTGTTCCGGAAGGATTCCAGGACCCCGTCGTTGGACAGGCGGATAGCCAGCACCACGGCCACGCCCAAGGCGACGCCCAGGATGGTAACGAGGCTCCGCAACCGTTCCTGGAAAATCGCTCGCCAGGCCGCCAGCCGGAT
>CAZXXV010000070.1:0-12220 GCA_964644725.1 uncultured bacterium | reverse complement strand
CCTATCCGTCTCGAAGTCTTCACACGCAAACGTGCGGCGCGTGATCCCCTCTAGCAACTGGGCGAGGAGACGCAGCAGGCGTTGCACCTCACCAGGATGGCGAACGAACAACCGCGCCCGGGTTCGGTTGCGGTGCCCAACGATCATGGAGATGCCGTCGCTCCCCAGGGTGGCGAAGGCCGGCTCGTCCCCCGCGTCATCTATGTAGATCACCACAGGGTCCAAGCGCCTGGGGAGCCGACCACGCGCAGGTGGATGTGACCATGCCGTGGAGGGGGGCGCCGCGTCGACCTTCGCCTGAAGGTTCCCGGACTGGTGGTTCGGCCCACGCACAATTTATCTGCTAAGTGCCGCTGTTATATGCTCGCCAAGGGAACAGGGATGACCGTTGTTACCTCACTCCTGACTTCCTTCACTCCTTCCACCTGGCGAACCACCGAGGGGACGAGATCCACAACTGCCGGCAACTGGGTCGTGCCGGTGATGGTCACGATTCCGTCATCGGCTGTTACCCTCAGGTCGGCGCCCCTGGTGCGGAAATCCTTGACCAGCGCAGCCAAGACCCGGCTGTGAAGAGTGAGATCCTGCATGGCCTTCACCGACTCGGGGGTCGGCTTGAACTCTTCCTGCTCGGTCATGTGGGCCACCATCTCGCACGCGGTGGCAAGGCGCATGCGGCTCAGGTTCAGGACGACGTCGTACAGGGAGGGGTCATCCCATTCGACGTCATACAGGGGCCGGGTCCACAGTCGCCGCTCCTTATCCACCTTCTCGATGTAGGCAATCGCGTCCTCGCGCGCGAGGTTCTGCTGCTGCATGGCCGCCTTGATGCGGAACTCCATATCTGCGATCACCCGAACGCCAATGACGTGGGAGATGCCTGGCAGCAGGAGATGCCCGAGGTGGCCGTGATAGACGACCTTGCCCCGCGGGCATGCTCGCACAGGGCCGCGCGCACGAAGGTGAGGTAGGCGGCGCGTTCGCCGAATAGGCGCTCCCAGAGCCAGGGCGGCTTCTCCATTGCTGCCGTGAGCTCCTCCGCGGGGACCCCATACCCCCATGCCGCCTGGAGGATCACCTCCCGGCTGATGCACTGATATCCCAGCCGCTCGGCCAAACGCCTGGCCAGGGCCTCGCCACCGCTGAATGTCCCTCGGGAAATAGCAATGATTGCCATCGCGTCCCCCCTTGGTGAAGAGTTTAGAATCGACCCCGATGCCATATGTAAACCCCATCACACCCTGTGGCCCACCCCCACGGCCGGAGGGATCGGCTGCCTGCCGATCGGGTTCGCCCCGGCCGGCGGCCACCCAGATCCCGCGGGCCACCCGCATGACGGGATGGAGGGCCGTGGTAAGGCCGCTGGCAGGACGGACGGTCCGCACCCCGCCGGCATCCATGAGTGTGTGTACGGCTCTCGGTTCGAGACTACGACCAGCAGCCGATCCTGGAGTTGCTCGGCCAGCCCTCTGGCCTTCTACTGGCTCGGGACCTGCGGCCCTGGCCCTTCGGGGGGAGTTCCCTGGAGGCGGCGTTCCAGGTTCCGCATGCGCCAGCGGGCCATCACGATCTCCGGGATGCCGAAGAGCAACGCCACCAGGGCCCCGGCCGCCGCCGAGCCCAGCACGACCACGGCCAGTGAACCGGTCACCTGCCACGCGAGAAACTTGACCTCGACCGCCGTCGTGTTCTGCAGGGCGAAGACGGCGATGGCCAGCCCCAGGATCAGCCCCGCGATGAAGTAGGCCTGCCTCATTTTGCCTCCTCGCTTCTCGACTCGAACCTCGCACTCCCTGACCACTCCCGGTCTGGCTTCCGCTCCTCCCACGTTTCCCGAGGCCGGGGGTTATGTCAGCCGGATGATCCGCTCACCGGGATGCATCAGAGAAATGGCCAGGGCCAGCCAGCTCCGCAGGTTGCTGGTGGTCAGAAACCGGGTCTTCACGTACTCGTGGCCGTTCTCGCCCAGCCGTCGGGCGAAGGCGGGATCCCGGAGCAGGGACCGGATCCGGTGCGCCGTCCCCTCGACGGAGTGGACCAGGAGCCCGGTAAGGTTGTGCACCACCTGGAGGGGAATGCCCCCGACGGCGGAGGCAATGACCGGCCGCTTCTTCCAGAGGGCCTCGGTGACGGTGAGGCCGAAGCCCTCCCGGAGCGACTTTTGGACGACCACGGCTGAGGCCCGTTGGAGGGCGTTGATCTCCCGGTCGCTAAAGGGGGGGAGTTCCAGGATGTGGATGAGGGGGTCCCCGTCAGCCGCTTGCCGGACCTCTTCCAGGACGGCTGCTCCCTCCGGATCGTCCGTGGCTCCGCCGCCCGCCAGCACGAGCTGGCAGTCCACGGTGCGCCGGGCCAGCTGGTAGGCCCGGATGACCCCAACGGGATCCTTGAGTCGGTCGAAGCGGGACACCTGGGTAACGATGGGCCGGTCGTCTGTGATCCCCAGCCGGGTGAGGACGGCCTCGATCTCGCCTGGCTCCATCGGCCGGTTCTTTTCCGCGAGGGGATCGATCGCCGGGTGGATCATGTACTGGGTGATGGGCAGGACCTGGGCGAACTCCGGGGCGGAGAAGACGGAGGCGTCGTACTGGACCACGTACTGCCGGAGAAAGGACCAGACGTCGGGCTGGGGCCGCGAGACATCGACGTGGCAGCGCCAGACCCAGTGGTCCCTTCCGTTCCTCCGCACCGCAATCAAGGCGAGCGGCTGCGGATCGTGGATCACCACCAGGTCGGCCCGGAGATCGAGCGCCGCCGCGTTCTCCGCGTTCACCTCCCGGAACAGGTCCAGCATGGACTTCGTGATCTCGGCCCGGGTCCCATGGAGCGCGTTGTGGATGGCCTTGGTTATCCCGAAGAACTCCCCAGCCCCTCGGATGACCTCCCAGCGGGTCGGGATCCCCAGATCCTCCAGGAGGGGGATCAGGCGATTGAGAAGCTCCGCCACGCCCCCACCCACCGCCGTGGAGTTCACCATCAGGGCACGCCGCCCCTCCAGCCGGCGGGCCAGTGCCCGGATCTCTTCGATGGCAGCGACACCGACGACGGGAATGTAATCATCCAGTCGGAGGTTGGGTGGACTCATGCTGGCCCCCCGAGGACAGACAGGACCTGCTGCCGCAGGTCCTCCGTCGAGGTGACGAGGAGATCGAGTTGGTCGAGGCGCCTGGCCAGGTCCGGGGCGTCCAGGCTATCCGACAACCAAGCGGACAAGTCATTGGTGCAGCGGCCGATCCGGAGACGCGCCTCCACCAGGTGGAAGAAGAGGGTGCGGGCGCTGGCCCGGCGAATCCCCTCGGCGAGCTCTGTCAGCGTCCGGGCCGCCTGGCCGACGGGGTAGATCAGACTGATGGATTGGGTGAAATGGAACTCCCGCCCCGGCGGCGCGGGCACCGTCTCTCCCTCCTCGGCTAGACGGTCGTCAATGACTTGGAGGATCCGCTCGCGCAGCTCCCGGATCGAGGGGAAGTCGGTGGGATCCATGAAGGCCAGGCGCTCGGCCACGGGCCAGTCCTGCAGCACCTCCGATGTCCAGCGGGCGAAATCGCTGGCATACCGGTGGGCAGCGAAGGGCCGGTCCCGGAGGGCGCCGAAGGTGTGGTGGAAGATGCTGGAGCCCGTCACCTCCCGGATGCCCTCCCGGAGCTCGACCAGGGTTCGGGCCGTGCGTCCGGTAAGCTCCACGATATGGGCGGTGGAATAGAAGACGAACGGTTCCGCTCCGATTGATCGCACAGGTCCTCTCCTCCCGTCACCCCAGGCGGTCTCCCCGCCTCAGGATCTCCTTCTGCATCCCCGCCCGCACTGAGTGCGGGTCCACCAGGCGTCCGGCCAGGCGGCATCTCGGGATCGCCGGACATCCTCCGGCTCACACGTGGGTCAGCGAGTCCCGGTCCTCGTCCTGCTTCCGGAGGCGGCTCTCCAGGATCTCCCGGGCCAGATCCTTGCCGCCCAGGCCGAAGGCCAGGGCCAGGGCCAGGACCGTGCCCCCGAAGGCGATCCCGAAGGCCAGGAGGACCATCTCCCGCGCGATGCCGAGCTGGGTCAGTGCGGCGGCGCCGGCGAACACCAGGACCAGCCAGCGCACGGCGCCGGCGATGAGAGGGGCGCCGGCCACCTGAGCGTTGACCGCACCGATCAGGGCGGCCTGAGCCAGGAAGTTGGCCAGGAGCCACCCGATCACCATGACGAGGCCTGCGACGATGAGGTTGGGCAGGAAACGGAGGACGACCGCCACCAGTCCGGCCGTCGCCGGCATTTCCAGCGCCTCGATCCCCATCAGGAGCGCCACGAGGAAGATCATCCAGAAGAGCAGCCGACCCACCAGCGCCGTCGGGGGTTGGCGGATGCCACCGCGCGCCAGACTGGCCGTGAGACCCCAGCGTCCGCAGCGCCCATCGAAGTCCGCGGCGCCGAGGACGCGCACCGTCAGGCGGCGGGCGAGGGCCGCCACGACCCAGCCCACAAGGATCAGCGTCAGCAGGGCCAGGAGCCGGGGCACCACCAGGCTCAGCCGCTGCGCCACCTCCCGGAACGAGGTGAACAGGATGTCGGTCCATGTTTCACGCATCGCCTACCTCCATCTGGCTCGGAGGAATTCCTTCTCCGCTTCGAAGGCCTGGCCAATGGCCTCCAGCACGTTGGGGAGCCGGGTGCGATGGGCCCCTTGCGCCTCCAGCAGGAATGACGCCACCCGCCCGAGATACAGCGGCGTCAAGGCGCGCAGCAGGTGGTCCCGCGGCAACCGCCGCTCATGGTAAGCCAGGGCGAAGTCTGAGACGACCCGAGCCCATATCGGGGGCGGGAACTGAAATTCATCTGCGGCCAGGAGACCCAGCGGGTACAGCCGGGCCAGCGTCTCCTCGGGCATGACCTGCTCCCAGACGGGTAGCAGATCCTTCAGTCCGAGCCGGAAGGCGCGGACCATCCGTTCCACGTTCGTTTCCCCCGGCTCCGCCAGGGCGGCGGCCTGGTCCCCCACTTGGGGCAGGAGCACACTCCCCCGGATCTCATTCCAGACCGCGTAGTACACTTCCATCAGGTGGAAGAGGGCCCCCACGAACCGGGCCACGATGGTGGCCAGGTCCGGTTGCGCCGGCGTGGGATCCACGAGCTTGCGCCCCAGGTGAGTCTCGACCACCTTCGCGCCCGAGGTCAGAGCCTCTGTCGTGAGCCAGAGGTCCACCTCGTATGCGTCCATGCGGCCCGCCAGGCCATCGGCCCGCAGGAACCGCCCAAGCATTTCTCCCGACAGTCCTGCACATCCTCCCAGGGGTTGCTGGAGTCGTTTCCCGTAGAGAGCCTGGATCATGGGAGCCAGCAGGTTAGTGGTGAGGGTTCCCTCCGACACCGACCGGGTGTAGGCGGGAGAGACATAGTCCGCCTCGTTCCGGAGTACCGGTTGGAGCAGCCGATCCACCCATTCGGGCGCGGTGCTGGTCAGATCCGCGTCCACGAGGCCACAGCCTCGGGCCCCGAGGCGGCGAGCGGCAACCAGAATGGCCAGGATGGCCCGCCCCCGGTGAGGGGAACCCGCGAGCCGGATGCCCCGAATCACGGGGACAGGCGGGGCCGTCTCTCGCCACGCTCGGACCACCTCCAGTGTGCCGTCCTGGGATCCCGCGTCCGCCACCAGCACCATGGCCTTCCGTCCCGGGAAATGTTTCGCCAGGCCGGTGGCCGCGGCCGCCACGACATGAGTCACGGAGCGCGCGTCATTCAGGGCGGGGATCCCGATCAAGAGGTCGACCGGTCCCGCTGCGTCCAGGGCCGCAAGACTCTCCGCTGGAAACAGCTCCTCGATCCGGATGCCGTCCGCCATCCTCCGTCCCTATCCGGTGAGATTGGCCAGGAGTGCCAGATAGTCCCCCAGGTGTCGGGTGATCAAGAAGTTCCGTCGGACGTATTCCCGGGCGGCACCACCCAGCCGGGCCATCAGGTCCGGGTTCTGCAAAAGCTGCCGGATACGGAAGGCCGCCCCCTCGACGGAGTTGACGGTGTACCCGGTGACCTCGAAGATCGCCTGCACCGGGATCCCTCCAGCGAAACTCCCGATGACCGGTTTCCCCTTCCACATCGCCTCGGCCACCCCCAGGCCGAAATCCTCGTGGAGGGGCTTCTGGATCACGATGGCCGCCGCGCGCTGGAGGGCATTGATCTCCAGGGCGGCATCCGGCGGCAGGACCAGCGGGTGGATGTCCGGGTCCCGGGCCCCGGCCGCCCGCGCCTCCGCCAGGACGGCGCTCCCCTCGGGGTTGTCGGTTGCCCCTCCGCCCGCCAGGACCAGCCGGCAGTCCACGTACTTCTTGGCCAGGCGGTAGGCCTGGATCACCCCGAGGGGATCCTTGGCCCGGGCATAGGGAGCCACCTGCAGCAGGATCGGCTTGTCCCTCGGGATGCCCAGGCGATCCAGGATCTGCTGGATCTCGCGCCGGCTGAGGTCGCGATTCTTCTCGCTCAGGGGGTCCACCGAGGGGTGGATGATGAGCACCGGGATGCGGACCCGCTGGGCGAACTTCGGGAGGGAGAAGACCGCGGCGTCGTAGCGCTCGATGTCCCGGCGGAGAAGATACCAGACCCGGCGAGGCGTGCTGGAGAGATCCTCGTGGCACCGCCAGACCCAGTGGCCCCGCCCCGGCCGGTGTCGGGCCAGGGGAAGTGGCGCCAGGTCATGGACCATGACCAGATCCGCCTCCAGGGCAAACTTCGAGGCGTTCACGGCGGCCGTGTCCCCGTACGACTTGAGCATGGCCTCGGTGAGCGCCTGCTCCTGGCCTCCCACGGCCAGATTCAGGGCATGGACGGTCGCGTAGAAATCCGGGTCCCCGACGATCACCTCCCAGGCCGCGTCGATGCCCAGGTCCTGCATCATAGGCACCAGCCGGTTCAGGATCTCGGGGGATCCCCCCCCGTACCGGCTGACGTTCACGTGGAGGAACCGCCGGCCCCTGAGACGCTCCGCCAGGCGCAGCAAGAGTTCGATCGTCCCCTTAGGGGCGACCTCGCGGTAATCCTCCAACCGGGTGAGCGTCACTGACTCGCTCCTTCCGCTAGCGCCTCGTCGCAGAGCTGGATCAACCGCGCGCGCGTCCGCTCCAGGCTGCCGGCGTACGGGTCCACGGCGCGGACCTTGGCCGCCAGCTCCGGCAGGTCGAGCCCGCTGTCCAGCCAGGCCGCAAAGTCGTTCTGGCCGCGACCGAGGCGCAGCCGCGCCTCCACCAGGTGGAAATAGATGGCGCTCACATCCACCTCCAGCAGGGCGTCCCGGAAGTCCTGCAGGGTCCGGACCTGCGTCCCCGTGGGGATCTCAACGATGCGGGACTGGATGAAATCGAAGGGCTCTCCGAAGATGACCCCGGGGACGATTGGGAGATTCCGGAGGTGGTCGTCAATGACAGACACCATTTCCTCCCGCAGGGCCTGCAGGTTGGCGAACTCCCCCGGATCCACCATGGCCAGCCGCTCCCCCAGCACCCGATCGCGCACCTGGACCGCGGCCCAGGTGGCGAAATCGTTGGGGTATGCCCCCGCCACGAACTTGTGGCGGAGGAAGAAGGCGTGGGTATGGTAGTAGATCGAGTCCAGCGAGACCTCCTCGATCAGGTCCGCCAGCTGCCGCTCGTTCTCCGCGCGGACGCCGACGAACTCCAGGAGTTCATGGCAGGCCACGAAGGTGAACGACCCCTCGCTCGGGCGGAGCCGCACGAGCCTGGGCCGCGGCGCCGGGGCGATGGCGCGCCGCAACCCCTCCAGGGGGATCCGGAGCCAGGCCGGGCGGTTGTTGATCTCGTAGTTGAGCTCGTAGATCGCCTTGTCCAGCTCGAATACCCGGAGAACGGCCTCCAGCGCCTCGCGGCCGCGAGGCAGGAAGGAGGCCCCGGCCTCCCATGTCTCGGCCAGGTACCCCTCCAGGAAGGCCTCCCGCACCGCTGCCAACCAGCGATCAGCCCAGGGCGCCAGGCGGTCTGCCAGCCCGATGTCGTCCGGCGCGGCCGCGATCGCGGTGAACAGGCCGGCGTGCGCCGTGTAGTCGAAGGAGCGCAGCATCCCGGCCACGTCCTTGAGGGCACACTGCTTGGCGCGCCGTTCCTCCAGCGGGCGCGCAGGCTCGCCCTCGAAGTCCAGGATCACGAACGCCTCCCCGGTCTTCAGCACCTGCCCCAGGTGGTAGTCGCCGTGGACGCGGATCTTCGTCACCCCTTGGCCGAGCGCCTGCACGGCCTCCAGCTCGCTGCGGAAGCGCGGCGCCAGATCCACAACCTGGCGCGCCACCTCCTGCAGGGGGGCCGGCACGGTCTCCAGGGCGGAGGCGACTGTTCCCATCACCCGGTCGAGGTACTCCTGCATCCCCGCCTGCCAGGCTGCCACGTCGAGCGCCTCGATGGGTTCGGGGCTGAAGGCCGGTTCCGAGGCGCCGGAGGCCAGGGCCATGTGGAGGCGACCGGTGAGAACCCCCAGGCGACGGGCCTCCTCGGCGTCCGCGGCCGCCAGGGTGCGGGCAAAGGCCTCGCCGCCTGCTCCCTCTCCCTCGATCCCTTGCAGGACCGCGGCGTAGTACTCGGCCAGACGGCCCAGAGTAGCCGTCCAGGCGTCTCCCTGGTTCGGCACGAACTCCTGGAGGATGGCCAGGGTGGTCCCGTCCCCCTCGGCGCCCGCGTAGGCGATCGAGCCCGCCAAGCGCGCGATGCCGCGAAAGGCCGTCCGCCGGGTGAGGAAGTCCGTGATCTCGAAATCCGGGTTCGGACCCGGCTCCAGCTTGCGGAATAGCTTCAGGATGGCCTTCCCGTCGAAGATGACCGACGTGTTGCTCTGTTCGGTCCGGACCCGGCTCACCTTCTCGGGAGGTCCCGGCAGGATCTCGGCCAGGACTTCCGTCGGGGTGAACTGGAAGGCCCCCTGGCGGCCCGGGCGCGATGCTCCCGCCCGGATCTGCTCTACCAGGGCCGTGCAGAAGGCGGCGTCGTCTATGGCGTCGTGGAACCCGGCATCGCCGGCCGCGGGGACGACCGGGATCAGATAAGTCTCCCGCCCTCCATCCGCGTAGCCGACCTCGAACAGGGAAAGGATCCCGGCCGTTCCTGGCAAAGAGGCATGGTCCAGCGGCGTCACGGCGGCGATGAGCCGGGCCTTGCTCCCGAACCAGCGTTGGGCAGGCAGGGAGGCGAGAAGGCCTGCGGCCGCCCGGGCGAACAGGTCCTCGGCGCGCGCCAACCGTCGCCTGCCCCTAGGGGGTCGTGCCTTTGGTCCCATCATGCTCCTCGGAGAATCCGCGACGACTCCTCAGGGTATTCGGAGGAAGCGCCATCGCCGGCGGCCTCAGCCCTGTGATGCAACCGACGGCATCGAGTCTGATGAGACAAGAGACCGATACAGAGCGAGCACTTGGCTGGCGATGGCGCGCCAGCTAAAACGGGTCACGGCTCGCTCGCGGCCCTTCGCGCCCATGGCCCGTCGCAGGGACGCATCGGCCAAGAGGGTGTTGATGTGGGAGGCCAGGTCGCGGGAGAACCGATCGGGGTGGACGGGCTCGAATGGGCTCTCCGTCTGCTGCTCCAGGGGAACGAGGTAGCCGGTCTCGCCGTGAGCCACGACCTCCTTGATGCCCCCCACGGCGCTCGCCACCACCGGCGTCTCGCAGGCCATGGCCTCCAGGTTGATGATGCCGAAAGGCTCATAGATGGACGGGCAACAGAAGACAACGGCGTGGGAGTACAGCTCAATGGCCGTTGGCCGATCCACCATCTCCCGGATCCAGATGACCCGGCCCTGCGTGGCCGTGGCTCGGCGGACCGCCTCCTCGACCTCCGTGGCGATGTCCGCCGAATCGGGGCTGGCGGCGCAGAGGACCACCTGCGCTGCCGGGTCCAGGTGCGGGATGGCGTTGACCAGGTGTAGGATTCCCTTCTGGCGGGAGATCCGGCCCACGAAGAGGACGTACGGGCGCTGGGGGTCTATCCCGTACCGGTCGAGACGCTCCCGGGTCCTCACCGGCCGGTACTCGTCGGTATCAATGCCGTTCCCGATGACGTGCACCTTCTGCGGGGCGATGTTGAAGTACCGCAGGATGTCACTCTTCATCTCCGCGGAGACACCCACCACGGCGTCGGCCGCCTCCAGGGCCGTCTTCTCGATCCAGGCCGAGAGGTCGGCACCCCGGCCCAGTTGCTCCCGCTTCCAGGGACGCAGCGGTTCCAGCGAATGGGTGGTGATGACGAGCGGGATCCCGTAGAGGATCTTGGCCAGCAACCCTCCGAAGTGGGCATACCAGGTGTGGCAGTGGACCACGTCGGCATCGACGGGGCGGGCGGCGAAGCTCACGCAGACCCGGATCGCCTGCAGGGCCAAGAGGAACTTCTCGGGGGCATCTTCCGGATCCGTCTGCGCGAATCGATGGCCCTGCACCAGGAGATTCCCGGCCCGGATCTCCTGGTCCCCGAACGTCCGGACCTCGACCGGGATCAGCTTGGCCAGCTCCCGGGAGAGGTAGTCCACGTGCACGCCGGCGCCGCCGTACACATCCGGCGGATACTCCCGGGTGAGCAGCAGGGCCTTCAGACTAGATGGGTGCGCCTTCGATCCCATAGGTCTCCCTGGGGGTCCCGGGTTGGTGCAGGCGGAGCCAGTAGAAGCCGTATGGCCCCAGGCTCAGGAAGTAGGGGGTCTCGCGGATGGGCGGGAACCGCGCCTCGCCCAACATCTCGACGGGAGTCGCGCCACGAAACTCCCGCAGGTCCAGCTCCACCGGCTCGGCCGAGTTGGCGAGGTTGTGCACGGCCAGGATGGTCTCCCCCCGGTACTCGCGGAGGTGGGCAAGTACTCGGGTGTTGGCCGGGGCGAGGAAGCGGAGGCTCCCCCGCCCGAAGACGCGGGACGTCTTCCGGACTGCGATGAGGCGCCGCATCCAGTGGAGCAAGGAGGACGGGGTGCGCAGTTGTGCCTCCACGTTCACTGCCTGGTAGCCGTAAACCGGGTCGGCGATCACCGGGCTGTATAGCTGTCCCGGGTCGGCCTGGGAAAAGCCGGCGTTCCGGTCCGCCGACCACTGCATGGGCGTCCGCACACCGTTCCGATCCCCCAGGTGGATGTTGTCGCCCATGCCGATCTCGTCCCCGTAGTAGACGATCGGCGTCCCAGGCAGCGTGAACAGCAGGCTGTGGAGGAGCTCGATCTTCCTCCGGTCGTTGTCCAGGAGGGGGGCCAGCCGCCGGCGGATCCCGACGTTCAGCTTCATCATCGGATCCTGGGCGTAGGCGTAGTACATGTAGTCCCGCTCGGGATCGGTGCACATCTCCAGGGTCAGCTCGTCGTGGTTGCGCAGGAACACGCACCACTGGCAGGTGTCCGGAATCGGGGGGGTGTGCAGGAACATGTCGGTGATGGGCCGGCGGTCGGCGCTGCGCACTGCCATGAACAGCCGGGGCATCAGGGGGAAGTGGAAGGCCATCTGGAACTCGTCCCCGTCCCCGAAATAGGGCCGCACGTCCTTGGGCCACTGGTTGGCCTCGGCCAACAGGATCCTCCCCCGGTACTCGGCGTCCAGGGTAGCCCGCAGCCGCTTCAGGAAGGCGTGGGTCTCGGGCAGGTTCTCGCAGTTGGTTCCCTCGCGCTCGAACAGGTAGGGCACGGCATCGCACCGGAACCCGTCCAGCCCCTTGTCCAGCCAGAACCGCATCACGTCAAGCGTGGCCTCCTGGACCTCGGGGTTGTCGTAGTTCAGGTCGGGCTGGTGGCTGAAGAACCGGTGCCAATAGTAGGCCTTGACCTCGGGATCCCAGGTCCAGTTCGACTTCTCGGTGTCCACGAAGATGATCCGGGCGCCCCGGTATTTCTGGTCCGTGTCGCTCCAGACGTAGTAGTTCCGCTTCGGCGAGGCGGGGTCGCGGCGAGCCTCCTGGAACCAGGGGTGCTGGTCCGAGGTGTGGTTGACCACCAGGTCCGCGATGACCTTGAGCCCCCGGCGGTGCGCCTCATTGAGGAAGGCCTGGAACTCCGCCATCTTCCCGTACAGGTGGGAGATGTTGCGGTAGTCGGCGATGTCGTATCCATCGTCCCGCAGTGGAGACGGGTAGAAGGGGAGCAGCCACAGGCAGGTCACGCCGAGGTCCTGGATGTAGTCCAGCCGCTCTGTCAGGCCCCGGAAGTCCCCGATGCCGTCATTGTTCCCGTCCCGGAAGGCCTTGACGTGCAGCTCGTAGAAGATGGCATCCTTGTACCACAGATC
>CAZXXV010000069.1:0-12241 GCA_964644725.1 uncultured bacterium | reverse complement strand
TGTAGAAATGGCTTTCGCACTGCTGTTCGCGCTCCTTCGTCGGATCGGTATCGGTAGCAGCATTCAGCACTTCCTGCGCTGTAATTCGGCCCAGATACATGGAAGCAATCGGTCCCGGCCATTGCCTCAGGCCGAGGCGCGCCGCATTCCTCGCCAGATCATCCCGACCATTCTGCCCAGCCCGCGTTTGCGCGAGATAGAGCCAGAGGATACGATATTGATCGCGTGGCGTGAGCTCCACGACCCTGGCAAAGTCCAACACGGCGGCCTCGAACCGGCCTTGATTGAACCGCGCGGTACCCTGGGTGTAGAAAGCCGAGTCGTAATTCGGGTTCAGCCGGATCGCCTGGTCGAGGTCCTGGATCGCCCGGTCGTACTCCTCCTTGTTGCTGTAGGCGTTGCCCCGGCTGAAGAAGGCGATGGCCAGGTTCGGCTCCGAGAGTTGACCTGACTGAATGGCGCGCGAACAGTATTGAAGCACCAGATCGGGAGTAACGCCTGAGCCGGTCTTAGACCCTTCGAAGCACTTCTGGGTCTCCTCGTTCCCTTGCGCCCAGGCCATCCCGCCCAGCGCCAATACCACAACGACCAGTACTCCCCACACTCGCATGCTACACCCCCCGTCTTGGGCATAACCCTGATCCGGGGAAAACCTTGAACGGCCGGTGCCAACACCAGTGGCGCCAGGAAGTCCTCGCGGTCGCCTGGCCGGCGGAAGATCTTGGTCCCCTCAATCCCCCGGCCGATGACGTGGCGGAGGGTCCCCGGCGCATCCAGCCTCGCCTGTCTGGGCATGGTCTCACTTCACCCCCTCTGGTGTGCCTGTAGAAAAGTTGCTTTTGAACCAACGTATTACTGATCCCCGTCGGTGGATCGAAAAGTCTGATAAGTCTGCTACGTCCCCTTCTTTACTCACGGTCACCACACTCCTGGGCCTGCTCATCGCCTTCATTGACCTGCGGATCACCATCCGCGGCCGCCGCATCCTGGATTATCTCTCGATCCTCCCTTTGGGAGTTCCCGGCATCGTGCTGGCCGTTGGCCTGCTGCAAGCCTGGATTCGGAGCCCCATTCCCATCTACAGCACGATCTGGATTATCTTCATAGCCTACATGACTCGCTACGTTCCCCTCTCTGCACTACAAACCCGCAGGATCTTGTTTTCTTGAGAAGATTCTACGCGGCATGTTGGAGCTCCAGGATCGGCGTTTGGCGACAGGTCAGGGCCGTAGCCATGACCGTGTGGCCGAGCGGGGTGACCCGGTAGAGGGTCGTCCGGGGAACCTTCTGAATCAAGCGGTGGGCGCGCAGGAGGCGGAGGAGCCGTGTCGTGCGGGCTGCCATGTGAGCGCGGGCCTCGGGGGTCTCGGGCTCGTGGGGGAACAGGCGGTGGCGCACGTGGGAATTGCGGAAGCCATGGGCGAGGGTGAGCCCGGCGAGGACCGCCCGAAACACGGCGCTATCCGCGGGAGCGATGGGGTGCAGCGGCCGGTCGGCTTGACGATCGGCACGGCGACGGGATCCAACACCTGGGCCGCGAGTGCGGTATCGCCCACCACTGCCAGGGCGTTCAGGTAGCGGGCGTTCGCGGCCCGCGAGAGTTGGGTCCGCCGCCAGAGATCGGCAATCCCTTTCCGCAGCGGGAGCCAGGCCATGACGCGGCGCCCCTGCCGGGTCACCCGCCGGTAGACGCGGAAGCGCCGGGGATTGTCGATGGTCGTCTCGACCCGGAGGACCCGGGCCCCCTTGTCGTACATCTTGAGGGAGTTCTCGTCCACCCAGTGCCGGATGCGCACGCCCTCGATCCGCCGGACCAGGGTGCTGCTCACGGCCCCCTGGAAGCGGGGGACGAGTTTGCGCCCGAGGAACCGGAGGATGTCCTCCGCCGTGAAGCATTGCATCGCGTGGCGGATGAGGGCGGGGTACACGGCCGCGAGGTCGGCGGCCGACCGGAACATGATGTCGGTGGCGTACTCAGCCTGGCGGAGCGTCCAGTAGTAGCGCTGGTCCGCGAGGACCTGTCCCCGTGCGAGGAGCGGATGGCAGCGCCGGGCGTAGCGGTCCAGGAGGGCGGGCCAGCGCTTCTGGAGCAGCCGGTCCGCCAGCCGCTGGGCCCGGGCCGGGTCGGCGAGCCGGAGGAAGCAGTTCTCCCAGCGCTCGTAGGCGATCCCGGCCTTGTCCAGCTGGCGGGCGAGCCACTCGCGGCCGTTCAGGCAGACCTGGAGGTCGAAGGGGACCCAGGTCTGCAGCCGGACGTGCAGGAAGCCGAACTCCCGATCGAGGAAGTAGAAGTACACGAACAAGCACTTCCGCGAGGCCTTGACGAGCTGGAGCTGCCGCGCCTGCCGATCGCGGTGGAGCGCGTAACTCTTGCAGGGCTCGACGCAGGTGAGGACGCAGATCAGCCCCTCCTGGATGTGGTCCCGCTGGGCAATCCGGCGGGCGATCTCCTCCTTGGAGGCGGTGCTGGAGTGCACGTACTGGCAGGGCCGCCCCGCGGCCCGGGCGACCGCTTCCGCATGGGCCTTGCTGTGGGCGGACTGCTCTTGGACGAAGGTGCCGAAGTCCTTCAGCAAGACCCGCTTCGCGCCGAAGAAGCCCAGGAGGCCCTTCGGGTGGCTGAGGCCCCGGAGCGTGGCTTTGAAGAGCATGCGGTCATATCCTGCGAGCGTGCCGGTGATCACGTCGTGGTGTCGGGCGATGAAGCGCTCCATGGCGGGCCCTCCGAGCAGTTTGCTCAGCGCAGGAAGGCCCCTATGGTGTCAAGGGATGCACCGGGAGCGTCATCACCTTTTGGTTGCGGCCGATAGGCCGCGCTATGAGGTCAGCGAACACGGCACTGCGGCAGGTCGATCCTTCGCTGGAAGAGGCTTCACGCATCGCTGGGGGGTCATGGAAAGAGACCATGCGAAGGATCACCATGCCCCTGGTCAAGCCAGGATTGCTGGTAGCCTGGACCCTGGTCTTCGTTCCCACCCTTCAGGAAATGAGTACGTCGATCCTTTTGTACACGCAGGGGACCGAGGTCATATCGGTGATGATCTACAAGCTGAACGAGATGGGGCAATTTGAAGCGATCTCCGCCCTGGCGTTGGTCACTGTTACCTTTGCCATGATTGTGCTGATCATCATGCGCAAGCTAGCCGGAAGAAGTCTCGAGGACCTGGCGGGAGGGTAGAACACGGAGAAGCCAGACCATCGCTCCCCGACCGTGAAGGAGAGCCCAGGAGGCGCAAGTAGAGAATGGCTGATATCGGGATCTGCAACGTCACCAAGCGCTTCGGAACCAATCTGGTGGTTGACGACATCGGCCTTACCATCAACGACAAGGAGTTCGTCACCCTGCTGGGCCCCAGCGGTTGCGGGAAGACCACGATCCTTCGTATGATCGCGGGCTTTCTCGAGCCAGATGCAGGAGAAATCAGGGTCGGGGGACAGATGATCTCTTCGGCGACATACATGCTCCCGCCGGAGCGGCGCAACATGGGCATGGTCTTTCAGAACTACGCTGTCTGGCCGCACATGAACATGAACCAGAATGTGGCCTTCGGGCTGGAAATGAAGAAAGTTGCCAAGAACCAGATCAGCGCCCGGATTGAGCGCATGTTGGACATGGTCGGGCTGGCGGGCCTGGGACAGCGGTACCCCGCTCAGCTAAGCGGCGGCCAGCAGCAGCGCGTGGCTCTGGCCCGGGCCTTGGTGGTGGAGCCGACCATCCTGCTTCTGGATGAGCCGCTCAGCAACCTGGACGCCAAGCTGCGCGAGCAGATGCGCTTCACCCTCAAGGATCTTCAGCGCCGGACAGGCATCACCTTTGTCTATGTAACCCACGACCAAGCCGAGGCCATGGCCATGTCGGACCGGGTGACCGTCATCCAGCAGGGCAAGATTCAGCAATTTGCTTCACCCCGCGAGGTCTACGAAAAGCCGGCCAACCGCTTGGTGGCGGATTTCATGAGTCTGGTGAACCTCTTGAAAGGGAATCCGGTGGCGGTCGACACCTCCTCCACAAGGTCCACAGTGCGACTCTCAGACACCTGGACCGTGGAGGCCTACGCGACGGCTGGCCTGGCGGCAGGGGATCACGTGATGCTGGTCGTCCGACCAGAAGACATCAGCTTGCTGCGCGCCTCTGCGAAAGCGGGGGATTCGAGGCTGGCTCTGGGGAAGGTCACCGCCCGCACCTATCTGGGCAGTGTCATCGACTACCGGCTGGAGGTCGAGGGTCAGCTCTTACGGGTCCAGTCGCCGCACTCGGTGGATTTCCGTGTGGAGGAGACGGTGGCAGTCAAGGTCGATGAGGACCGCTCTCTGGCGCTGAGATCATAGGCACATGTGTGAGTTCCGCAAAGGCGCTCCCCCGATGGGCTGGGGTCTTTGACCCGGGCGCCGGGCATCTCCCAGATCTTCCGCTCAGAGGAGGACAGCCTGAGAGGTTAGGGCGACCCCTCACGCTCACCGCGCCTGACCGACCCCCTTCTGCAATGCCGCTTGACCCCGCCTTCGGCTGTTGATAGTTTCCCCAGCGCCTTGACTTTGCCCTGGGGAATGCCGCTTCCCCCGGCGGAACCGCCTTCCCCTGAGGATGCCAAGGTCACCTAGCGCTGCTTTCGCCGATTGGGGCTCGCTAGCCATGTTTTCCAAGTCCTGTGCTCCAGCCTGCGTGCGTCTGTGTTCATCTGTGGTTGATTGCTCGCTCTTCTCTTTCAGCAACCAACCCATTCTCAGAAGGAGGCAAAGAAATGCCAGGCGAACCAGGATTCACACTGGAGAAGGTCACGCAGGTGTGTCTCGTCGTCGAGGACATTGACAAGATGGTCGAAGCCTACTGGCGTCGGTTCGGCATCGGACCATGGCGCATCATCACCTTCGACTCCGCCAAGTGTACGAGCTGCACCTATATGGGTAGGCCGGCCCACTTCCGCATGCGTTTTGCGCTCACGGACGTCGCCGGGCTCACTCTAGAGATGGTCCAGCACCTAGACGGCGACACCATCTACAACGACTACCTCAAGCGTGCGGGGGTAGGCGTCCAGCATCTGGGGACGAACGTCACCAACCTGGACGAGGGAATCGCCCAGATGGAGGCCTTGGGCTTCAAGGTCCTGATGAGCGCGAGGGGCTTCGGCAAGAGTCGCGACGGCCACTTCGCCTATATGGGCACGGAAGACGAGCTCGGCACTGTTTGGGAGCTGGTGCAGGTTCCGACCATGCGCGCCGACCCGGACCGCTTCTACCCGGCGCAATAGTCCTCTCTCCGACACACATCGTTGCGCGCGGGACCATCGCTGGGAGTTGTTGCCTACGTTAACTAACGTCCTCAGGGCAGACAGGCTGAGAGAATTAACCTGGGCAACAGCGTCCTCAATTCCGTGGCGGAGAGTACCCGGCGCATCCAGCCTCGCCTGTCGGGGCATGGTCTCTGTTCAGCCTCTCTGACGTGCCTGTGCACAAGTTGCTTTTGAACCAACGTCCCAATGCTACATTAGCTTGCAGGCCCCAGGCTGGCAGATGTGTTGCGGGTTGAGATCCCGGCCTGATCGGCTCTCACGCCTGACGCGCCGAGCTGACCCTCGCCCCGCTTCTGCGGCGTCCGGTCGAGCGCGTTGTCAGACCCCGGCTCGTTGTTGCGCTCTTGAGCTCCTGACGCACGGCGCGGCGAACAGCCTCGATAACTGAGTGCTGTTCGATGTGCGCGACGAGCGCATCGTTCATGAGGGTCTGGTAGTTTCCGCCACCGGCTTTCTCGACCAGGCCACGAAAATAGTCGAGCACGCGGTTATCGAGGCGGATTGAGATCTTGGTCTTTCCTGGCTCGAGCGGAATCACAGGCCCTCTCTTGCCGTGAGAAAAGTCGATCTCCCTGTACCTCTCAGCGTAGACCTTTTTCATAATGCTCCCTCTGGCGTTTGTTCGCCTTCCACGCGGAAATCAGGCGAACGCTGTTAGGCTTCCGGTAGGTGTAGACGGCCACCAACAGATTGCCGAAGCTGCTCATGCCCAGAGTGACCAAGCGCTGTTCGCCGACGGCATCTGGATCCTCGCGCGTCAAGGCGAACTCATCTTCCAACACCGTAGCGGCTTCGGAAAAAGTGACTTCGTGGGCCCGAAGATTTGCTGTTGCCTTCGCCGGGTCCCACTCGATGTGCATGGCAGCAGTGTATAGACAATTGTCTTCCCTGTCAACACGTTGGAAAAGCGCCGGGCTCTGACGGGGCGAGCGCTAAGCCGCAGGTGCGCAGCCACGTGCACGCGCCGCTGCGCACGAGGAGGTGGAAATGGTTCTCCAGGAGGGCCCAGGCGTACACTCGCCAGGCCTCCTCGTCACACAGCGTTCCCACACGGGTCAGGAAGTCCTCCCGGTCCTCTGGCCGGCGGAAGATCTTGGTCCCCTCAATCCCCGGCCAATGACGTGGTGGAGGATGCCCGGTCCATCCAGCCTCGCCTGTCGCAGCATGGGCACAGTTCACCCTTTCTGGTACGCCTCTGGAAAAGTTGCTTTTGAGCCTACGTCCCCCTTTACTGGTCGCAGTCCTGGATCGCCCGGTCATGGAAATCATCCTCTGGGCCTACGACCTCGTTCAAGCCTTCCAGTTCCTCTGTCTCCCCGAGGGGATTCGGCATTGGAACATCGCCGCCCTCCGGCGCGAGCTGTGGTGGTTGCCCGCGGACTGGGTCCGGCGGGGCAATCGCAACCTGCTGGTGCTGCCGGCAAGCTACCCGCGCCAGGACCTCTTCCTCAAAATCCAGGCGGCGACCTCCAGGGTCAGACCGCTTGTGTGAACCCATTTGCAACACTTTCGACTGCTTCTCTCGTCGGAGATGTGTGAAACTTAGCCGCGATTCAGGAGTTGAAAAGAGGGGTGGTGGCCCTATCGGGATTCGAACCCGAGTTATGGTTACGATCACGTCTTCGCTTTTATTGCGAATAGTTGCGCGGTCAGAAGGAGTCGAAAACCGGGCACGACTAAAACACGAGGGGTATTTTGGCTGCCCAAGCTGAGGCGCCCGGTTCAAGTCCTGGACAGCTTACCAACAAGGGAAAATCTGGTCACTGGCAGGAGAGGACGCTAATTGGGACGACTTTGCCAAAGGTCAACCGCGTCGGCAGGGCTCAGGTCACAACTGACTAGCCGTTCAAATTCTCGCTTCTGAAGATGCAATTTGCGAGCGAGCATCAGCACTTGTGTATCATTAAGACTTCCTTTCCACGAGTGCGAAAGCTTGCCGACAGTGTACTGGCTGCCCTGATGGTTCAGATAAAAGTAAATATGATCACCTGACTCGTCCCTTTCCGCGCGAAGCTTGCGCTCAAAGCAGTCCTCTACGTCACGGACCGTTAAGGCCATGAGCGAGCAATATCTCGTTCGAGCTAGCTCTGTTTCGGACTCAAGAGATTACGTAGCTTCTCAAGAACAGAAGAATCGTGAGCTGAGAGCGACGAGTCCCGCCGCATGAGAGAGGTATAGCGATCTCGGAGTGAGGTAAGGAAGTCTAAATAAGCCTCCCTCTCCGTGAGGCCGAATGCTTCTTCATCCAAGGCGCCGGATCGTATCACAAAGCCGTCACGGGTAATCTGTTTCTCCACTACCAATGCATATTTCAGTTCAAGATCACTATCTGGAATTGGAGTCTCGCGCAAGAAAGTATGAACCTCGACAGAAGGCATCAACCACATTCCGGATATATCGGTGAGATCACTAGCTGTCAAAATACGGGCGGCAGGTTCGGACGAGAAGGGATGAGAGAATACTAAAGAGCCGGGGTAGGCGGGAGTGGAGATGAGAGTATTTACAGTCTTATTCATTCTAGATTCACCTCGATCTTGTCCAGAATAAGTTCCAGTCCTCTAGGCCAATCCGCAATGCGTTTAATACTTGGGTCGGAATTGGGATGTCGGTCCCTGTCTCGGCTTCGTAGTGTAAGACTTGCCGATGCAGCATGAAGGTCATCACCTTCAGGTGTTCAAGGCTGGTCCGTACTGTGGCCAGGCGTTCAACTTGCGGTGCTGTGCCAGGAGCGGGCGGAGTCGGACCGGACAGAAGAAAGTTAAGTGAACAACCAAACGGTCCCGTGTTTACCTGAAATTGGTCGGCGTACACATCCACAGGATCCGGCATGACTTTCACCCCCCACAGCTGGATAGCCGTTGGTTGTGGTCGAAACTAGTTAGTGGATGGCTATCGTCATCGTCAACGAACTGGAGAGGCTCGGCGAAGCGTTCCGTGCACCTCCCATCGGCCCCGCCTGTTGACGGCAGGAGACAACGAGAATCGAACTCAGGCTATAGGACCGCGGGTCGGATTGTCAAGGAGAATCATCACGAAATGCTGACAAGAGGGGAGTGTCCTGAAACTGCATTGAGAGGGCGGTGGTGTCAGCGCCTTTTGAGGGACGGCCTTTTGAGGGACGTCGCCACTTTCGTCACTTTACGAGCAGGCGCCTCCACTCGTTGCCCTCCTCGCGGCCTCGCATAGCGGACCGGTACACTGACTGGGGCCGGACCCCGAGGCTCGCCGCAAGGGGGCGACCGGCGTGGCCCAGGACCTCGACCCAGAGGTAGGCGATCCCCGCCCGGGCGCGCGTGACCTGGGACGAGCCCCCGCCGCCCAGGAGTACCTCCGGCGCGATCCCCACGTGGCGGCACACCCGGCCCATCAGCGCCTCGCGCGTGAGCCGAGGTGCGCGAGGGGGCAAGGCCGCCTCGATCTCCCGGCGGAGCTGCTCCACGAACGCTGTCCCCCCGAGGACCGATCCAGATCCATAGGAACTTGGAAAGACGCCGGTCAGGGGGCGGGCAAGGAGAGCCGGCGGGAACGGGGGGGCGGAGCCCGCCTGAGGGGTATGAAGGTGATCGCCGTGATCGAGCGCCCAGCGGTCGTCCGGCAGATCCTCGATCACCTGGGCCTTTCTACCGCAGCGCCCAGCTTTCGCGCGCCACCAGACCCGCCCCGTGAATGGTCCTACGAACCGCTCTTTGACGACCTCCCCATCCCCGATCCGCTGCTCGTATAGGCGGGGCCGATGCGCCGGTCTGTCCCGTCTGGTCTTCCCCTGCCTCAAAACCCGCAGGATTCCGCTTGACCCGCCACTTCGCTGGTGCTAGCGTCCCGGTTACCGTCGGGTTCCCCGTGCTCGTTGTCCCTGGCTCGGCCGTCTCGGCGGTCATATGCTCCCTGTGGTCCGCCGCTGCCGGTCGCGCCTGGTTTCCAACTTCCTATCCGGTGTCTATCCGGTGGTGCTCCACGCATGGTCGCCGACGAGAACCAACTCCCCGCCACTCGCGCAGCGTCAAAACATGCAAATGCTTATCGGTTGGAATGCCGTCTTCCGCCACAAGCACCGCCGGGCCGCGGCCGGGAACTTGGTGGGCCTGCCCCAGGCCGGGCCAGGCTGCCCAAGGCTCCAAGCTGGGTCGACCCCGGTCTGCGGCACAGAGTCCAACCAACGAAAGAGAGGGCGTCCCGATGAAACTTGTGTTTGTCAACATCATGCATGATCTGCACAGACTCGATTCGACGGCGACCATCTCCCAGCCGCCGGTGCCGCTGGCCGTTCTGAACGCCGTCACGCCAAAACCCATTGAGACGGCCCTGGTGGACGAGCAGACGGACGAGGTCCGATTCGACGGTGACGTATTTGCATTCACCCTGGCGACCCAGTACGCAGGAAAGGTGTACCGTTACGCTGACGATTTGCGCGCGGCCGGGAAGAAGGTCATTCTGGGCGGCATTCATGTCACCGTCTGTCCGGAGGAGGCAATGCGCCACGCGGACGCCATTGTGACCGGTGAAGCCGAAACCCTCTGGCCAACGGTCTGCGCGGACCTTCTGGCGGGAAAACTCAAAGAGCGATACGACGGCTCGCCAACGCCCCCCTCGCGGATGGTGCCGGTTGACTACCGCTTCTTCGCGGACCGGCCCTACCTCACGCCCGCCTCTCTCTTTGCCACCCGAGGCTGTAATCATCGGTGCTCTTTCTGCGTGAGTTCACGCTACATGGGACCGTTCCGCACCAAACCGCTGGACGTGCTCGAACGGGAGATCGACCAACTGCAGGATATCTACCCCGCAGCCTTCCTGCAGTTCACGGACGACAACCTCCTTGCGGATCGGGACTACGGCGCCGAGGTGCTCGCCCTGCTCCGCCGCAAGAGACGGCGCTTCGTCACCATGGTGACTCTCGATCAGTTCTGTGACGGCGCTCTCATGCAGGAGATGGCGTCCTCCGGCTGCCTTGGCGTGGCGGTCGGGGTCGAGTCCGTAGACGACGACAACTGCATCTCCGTGGGCAAGCACCACAACGTGGGCCAGCCGTTCCCGGAAGCCGTCCGCCAGGCAAACGAACAGGGAATCCAGGTGTGCGCCCTCATCATGGTGGGTCTTCCTCACGACACGCCGGAAAGGCTCGCGCGCACCCAACGCTACCTGGAACAGGTCCCGTGCTCCCTTTACGACCTCCGCATTCTGCGCATCTACCCGAGCACCCCGCTCTACGACCAAATGCTCTCCCGCGGCAAGGTGACCGAAGCCTGGTGGTTGGGAAAGGAACCTGTGTCGACCAACCATTTCCTTCCCGGCTGCCTGCGCGTGCACTTCAAGCATAGCCACTTCAGCCCGATGCAGCTTCAGTACTGGGCGCTGAAACTTACGCGCGAGCTGGACCGGATGAACGGCGACGCCGTTGCTCACGCGCTGCGCGTTGGCCGCCGGGGGGGCGCGCCGAAGTTCGCAGCGATACTCCTGTCCGCCCGCAACCGGATCGTTAAGCAGGCGCGGACGTTGCTCGATCGAGTGGAGCAGGCTATGGCAGCGAACGCGGAGACGCCGCTGGAAAAAGGGGTTCAACCATAACTTTGCCATTCTCTGCTTCCCGGCCCGGCTGGAAGTAGTGCTTCCGCACAATATCCGTTATCTTGCGCTCCGGGATTTTCTGCACCCCGTCCTCTGTCCTCCGCTCACTGTTCACTGATCACTGTCCACCCGTGGGGTCAAGTGAACCACTACCGCCTGGAAGGCGGTAGCTTCGAACCATCGTCGATTCGAAATCGACTGTCATCCTGGACCGGTTCCCCTTCCTGTTCTGCGATGTACTGTTTGATCATTGCATCGGTGATCGTACCCGAGGTCACGGCGAAGTACCCCCGGGCCCAGAGATGCCGGCCCCAGAACTGTTTCCGGAGGTGGGCGAACTCCTGGAGGAGCATCGGGGAGCTGATTCCCTTGAGCCACTGGACGATCTGGCTCACGCTCTGGTACGGGCGGTGGGCGATCAGGAGGTGGACATGGTCGCGTGCCACCTTCCCGGAGAGAATCGTCAGTTCATGTTCCATCGCAATCTCGCGGAGGAGGTCGCGGACCCGGACGGCCACCGGCCCCACGAGGACGGGCTTCCGGTACTTCGGGACCCAGACGAGGTGGACTTTGAGATCATGCTTGCTGTGCGGCCCACTCCGGTAAGTTGGCACGCGACCATACTACCACACCCCGGCGCTCGCCTGAAGGCGAGGGTTTTCGACCATCCCAGAGGCGGAGAATAAAGCATCCGGAAGTGATTTGGCGGCGGTCGCTCACCTTGGTCTAGGCGCTCATCTGTAGCGGAAGGGATGAGCAACATTTTTTACATCACGTAGCTTGCTATACCAATAATGACCGCCAGGCAGGCAAGCATTCTCCGCTCTGGCAACTGGTTACAAACCACGCGCACACCTTCCTCGACCTGTACGACGACCGCTATGCCCCACGGTACGGTCCCCTCCGGGCTGTCGTTCCCCGCGCCCTGGAGAGCTTCCAGCGCTGCGGGATTCTGGCCCATGGCTTCGCCCGCGTCCGATGCCCCGATTGCCGGTACGAGTATCTGCTCGCGTTCTCGTGCAAGCAACGCTGTCTCTGCGCCTCCTGCCACGCGAAGCGGCAGGCGGCCTTTGGCGAGCTCGTCACGGAGGAGATCCTGGAATCGGTGCCCCACCGCCACGTGGTCATCTCGCTCCCTCGGCGGTTGCGGCCGTTCTTTCGCCGCCGGAAACGGCTCACCCGGCTGGCCCGCCTGGCCTACGAAACGCTCAAGGAGCTGCTGCAGGCCGCTGCGGGCACACGGACGGCGGTCCCCGGAGCTGTGGCCTGCATGCAGAGCGCGGGGAGCCTCCTCGATTGGCATCCCCATGTGCATCTTCTACCCAATAGGAACTTGGAAAGACGCCGGTCAGGGGGCGGGCAAGGAGAGCCGGCGGGAACGGGGGGGC
>CAZXXV010000068.1:0-12264 GCA_964644725.1 uncultured bacterium | reverse complement strand
CCTCGCGGAACCGTGCTGACTGAGGCTTCCGTCTGCTTTGGTGCAATATTCAGGTGATAAAAAGCTTGACACCCCTCCAAACCCGTTTAAGATACTTTTCATCATCGTGACAGCGCTCGATGTGATGCCACGACTGGCTGCGCCACCATCCGAATGTCGGCAGGCCGTGGCGGAGGGGCTCACGGAGGCTGAACGAGGATGGGCGATTCCGAAACCAAGTTGAACTCCTTGCGCAAGACAATGCAGAAGCTCTCGGGGCAACTGCCCAAGAGCGACACTGCGTATCAAAAGCAGATGGATCAGTACGAGATGGACATCGAGGGTCTGCAGGCACAGGTCAAGGCGCTGGAAGAGGAGATGTTCCATCTGCGCCGGCGCCTGGAACAGACGCCGAAGGAATTCGAGTTCCTTCGGACCAAGTTAAGCCAGTCGCGGGAGCAGCTCGAGCACGCCCACCAGCAGAACGAGCGCCTCGTCGCCGCCCTCACGGCCGCCAGGGAGCAGCTCGCCGCCCTCCGGGCCGAGGTGGACAAGCTCGCCGCCCCCCCGAGTAGCTACGGGACCGTCCTCGCCGCCCACCCCGAGGGGACCGTGGACGTGTGGACGGCCGGCCGGAAGCTCAAGGTGAACGTGGCCCCCTCGGTCGAGGGGGCGAGCCTCCGCCGGGGCCAGGAGGTCCTCCTCAACGAGGCGCTCAACGTGGTGGCGGCCGGCGGGACCGACCCCCAGGGCGAGGTGGCCCGCCTGAAGGACCGGCTGGACGAGTCCCGGGTGGTCGTCGCGCTCCGAGCGGATGAGGAGCGGGTGGTGGAGCTCAGCACCCCCCTCCAGGGCACCCCCCTCCAGGTGGGGGACCTCCTGCGCCTCGATCCCCGGGCCGGCCTCGTCCTGGAGCGGCTCCCCAAGGCCGAGGTGGAGGACCTGGTCCTCGAGGAGGTCCCCCACATCACCTACCAGGACATTGGGGGCCTCGCCGCCCAGATCGAGCAGATCCGGGACGCCATCGAGCTCCCCGTCCTGTACGCCGAGCACTTCGCCGCCCACAAGCTCACCCCCCCCAAAGGGGTCCTCCTCTACGGCCCCCCGGGCTGCGGGAAGACCCTCATCGCCAAGGCCGTGGCCAACGCCTTGGCCCAGCAGCTCAGCGAGCAGACCGGCACCGTCTCCCCGGCCTACTTCCTGAACGTCAAGGGCCCCGAGCTCCTGAACAAGTACGTCGGGGAGACGGAGCGGAAGCTCCGGGAGATCTTCGCCCGGGCCAAGGAGAAGGCCAGTGCCGGGCCCCCCGTGGTCATCTTCTTCGACGAGATGGACTCCCTGTTCCGGACGCGGGGCTCGGGCATCTCCTCGGACGTGGAATCCACCATCGTCCCCCAGTTCCTGGCGGAACTCGACGGGGTGGAGGGGCTCCGGAACGTCATCGTCATCGGGGCGAGCAACCGGCAGGATTTGATCGACCCGGCCGTGCTGCGCCCCGGCCGCTTCGACGTGAAGATCCGGATCGAGCGCCCGAACCGGGAGGCCGCCCGGGAGATCTTCGGGAAGTACTGCACGGCCGACCTCCCCTGGCGCCCGGGCGAGCCGCCCGAGGCCGCCATCGAGGGCGCCTGCGCCGAGATGTTCGCCGCGGATGAGGCCCACCGGTTCCTGGAGGTCACCTACGCCTCCGGGGAGAAGGAGACTCTTTACTTCAAGGACTTCGTGTCGGGCGCCTTGATCGAGAGCGTCTGCACCCGGGCCAAGAAGGCCGCGGTGAAGCGCCTGATCGCCACCGGGGTCAAGGGCCTCACGGCCGCCGATTTCGTCGAGGCCGTGAAGGTGGAGTTCCGGGAGAACGAGGACCTCCCCAACACGACCAACCCCGACGACTGGGCCAAGATCGCCAGCCGCCGGAGCGAGCGGATCGTGCATGTCCGGCCGGTGTTCGACCGGGAAGGCAAGAAACCGCGCAAGGTCGAGACCATCAGCACGGGTCATTACCTCTGAGGACCCGCCCGCCTCATCGATTCGTCGGCATCCGTGGCCCATCGGCCGGGGCGCTGCCGGGCCGCGGCTCTTGCCAGGGATGACAGCAGGCACAGAGGCGAGAGCGGTCAGGGTGGCCTCGCAGGAACGGGGTGCCGCCGCAGAAGGATACATGCATGGCCATTGAGAAGATCATGGGGAGCGAGACGGAGGTCGGGATCACGGCCCGGGATACCTCCGGCTTCGATCCGGTCGGCAGCTCGATCTTTCTCATCAACGCGCTGCCCACGGGTGAACCCCTCAAGGCCATGTGGGATTACACGGGCGAGAATCCGTTGCTGGATGCCCGGGGTTTCGAGGTCAGCGGCGAGCGGGAGCGCCCCAGCCAGCAAGATAACCGTGCCATCAACAAGGTGCTGCGCAACGGCGGCCGCCTGTACGTGGACGGCGCCCATCCCGAGTACTCCACGCCCGAGACCACCAACGCCCGCGACCTGGTGCTCTTCGAGAAGGCGGGTGAGCGGATCTTCGACCAGTGCCGCGAGGCAGCGAACAGCAAGCTCCCGCCCCCGCAGCAGCTCTTTATCTACAAGAACAACACGGACGGCAAGGGGAACAGCTACGGTTACCACGAGAACTACCTGGTGGCCCGCCGGGTCCCCTTCGAGATGCTGGTCGAGGGCCTGACCACTTTCCTGGTCTCGCGGATCATCTTCTGCGGTGCCGGCAAGGTGGGGGTGGAGAATGGGACGGACCCCTGCGACTACCAGATCTCCCAGCGGGCCGATTTCTTCGAGACCCTGATCGGCCTGGACACCATGGCCAAGCGGCCGATCATCAACACCCGCGACGAGCCCCACGCCGACGAGGAGAAGTACCGGCGGCTGCACGTCATCGTCGGCGACTCCAACATGTCCGAGGTGACGACCTACCTCAAGGTGGGGACCACGGCCATCGTGCTGGCCATGGTGGAGGACGGCTTCATCCGCAAGGACCTGGCCCTGGAGGACCCGGTGCGGGCCATCAAGGAGATCTCCCACGACACCACCTGCCGGCGGAAGGTCCGCCTGAAGCGGGGGAAGGAGTTCTCGGCCATCGAGCTGCAGCGGGAGTACCTCGAGCTCGCCCTGGAGTACTACGCCACGGCCGAGCTCTCCCCCCAGGTGAGCGACCTCCTGGAGCGGTGGCAGGCCGTCCTGGACCGGTTGAGCGAGGAGCCCATGCAGTGCGCGCGGGAGCTGGACTGGGTCATCAAGAAGGAGCTCATCGCCTCCTACATGGCCAAGAAGGGCCTCGGCTTCGACGACCAGCGGATCAGCATGCTGGATTTGCAGTACCACGACCTGCGGATGGAGAAGGGGCTCTACTACCGCCTGGAGCAGGAGGGGTACGTGGAGCGGATCCTGACCGACGCCGAGATCCGGGAGGCCATGGGCAACCCGCCGATGGACACGCGGGCCTACTTCCGCGGGATGTGCCTCAAGAAATTCCCCGATCACATCTACGGGGCCAGCTGGAGCTCGATCCTCCTGGACACGGGCGAGGCCACGGTGAAGAAGATCCCCATGAGCGAACCCGCCCGGGGCACGCGGAAGCTCGTGGGGGAGATCCTGGAGCGATCGGACAGCGTGGCCGAACTTTTGGAGCGGCTGGCGGCCTAGGGAGGTGGACGGCCCGTGAATCTGTCCTTCAGCCATTCCGACGCCGGTTCCAGCTTCTTCGACCTGTTGCGGCAACGGGAGCCGACGCTCCTGCCGCAATTCCCCGCGGAGGGAGGGGAGGTGCGCGAGGGGATGCCGCAGGTCCCCATCGGCACCACCGTGCTGGCGCTCCGCTACCGGGACGGGGTGGTCATCGCCGGGGACCGGCAGGCCACGGAGGGGTCTCAGGTCGCCTCGCGGCGGATCGAGAAGGTGTACGCGGCCGACGACCACTCGGCCATCGCCATCGCCGGGGCCGCGGGGCCGTGCCTCGAGATGGCCCGGCTCTTCCAGACGGAGCTGGCCCACTACGAGAAGCTCGAGGGGATGGTCCTGAGCCTGGAGGGGAAGGCCAACAAGCTGGCCCAGATGGTCCGGGCCAACCTGCCGCTGGCGATGCAGGGGCTCATCGTGGTCCCGATCTTCGTGGGCTATGACCTGAAGCGGGACGAGGGCCGGATCTACAAGTACGACCTGGCCGGCGGCCGCTACGACGAGGCGGATTACTGCGCCACCGGCTCGGGCGGGAAGGACGCCCGCGCCACCATGAAGAAACTGTACCGGCCGGCCATGGCCGAGGCCGAGGCGGTCCACCTGGCGGTGGAGGCGCTGTATGATGCCGCCGACGAGGACACCGGAACCGGCGGGCCGGATTTCGTCCGGAGGATCTTCCCCAGTGTCAAGCTCGTAACTCGGGCCGGGATTCAGGACATTCCCGAGGATCACGTCGCCTCGCTGTGCGAGGCGATCGTGAACGCGCGCCGGGCCGCCTGAGGCCGAGGAAGGGGCCATGCCACTGCCGTACTACGTCTCTCCCGAGCAGATGATGCAGGACAAGGCGGAGTATGCCCGCAAGGGCATCGCCAAAGGGAAATCCATCATCGCGCTCGAATACCAGGGGGGCGTGCTGATCCTGGCCGAGAACCCCAGCGCCGCGTTGAACAAGATCTCGGAGATCTATGACCGGATCGCCTTCGCGGGGGCCGGCAAGTACAGCGAGTTCGAGCGCCTGCGGAAGGAGGGGATCCGGTACGCCGACCTCAAGGGCTACGCCTACGGGCGCGAGGACGTGACGGCCAAGTCGCTGGCCAACACCTACTCCCAGGTGATCGGGAACATCTTCAGCATGGAGATCAAGCCGCTGGAGGTGGAGATTCTGGTCCTGGAGGTGGGCGAGGGGACGGCCGGGAACGAGCTGTACCGGATCGCCTTCGACGGGAGCATCGCCGACGAGAAGGGGTACGCCACCATCGGCGGGCCGGCCGAGGAATTGAAGCTGTTCCTGCGGGACAAGTACCGGGACGGCCTCACCCTGGAGGCGGCCCTGCGGCTGGCCAGCCGCGCCCTGGAGGCGGCCGCCAGCCAGAAGGTCAAGGCGGCGAATCTGGAGGTCGCGGTCCTGGAGCGGGAGCGGGTGGGGCGGAAATTCCGCCGCATCCCCCTGGCGGAGCTCCGGGACCTCATGGAGCGGGAGGGGGAAGGGGCTGCCTGATTTCGGCAGGTCCCGGCTGCCATGCAGCGGCGCATCTTCGGTCTCGAGAACGAATACGGCCTGATCTCTGCGTCGGCCGGCGGGCGCGTGAACCTGTCAGTGGAAAGCGCCCTCGGTTACCTCTTCGAAAAGGTCGTTTCCCACCAGCGCGGCACCAACGATTTCCTGCGCAACGGGGCCCGACTGTACCAGGACACCGGCTGCCATCCCGAGTACGCCACCCCCGAGTGCGACAATGTCCTGGACCTCACCCTCCACGACAAGGCGGGGGAGCGGATCATCGAGGAGCTGCTCCTCACGGCGGAGCGGAAGCTCCGAGAGAACGGGATCGACTGCGACATCTTCATCTTCAAGAACAACACGGACTCGGTGGGGAACACCTACGGGTGCCACGAGAACTACCTGGTGGAGCGGGGGGTGAACTTCCACAAGCTGGCGGAACAGCTCATCCCCTTCTTCGTCACCCGCCAGGTCTTCGCCGGGGCCGGCAAGGTTCTGAAGACGCGGCTGGGGAACCACTACTACATCTCGCAGCGGGCCCAGCACATCTACCAGGAGATCTCGGGGGCCACCACCAGCTCCCGGGGCATCATCAACACCCGCGACGAGCCCCACGCCGACGAGGAGAAGTACCGGCGGCTGCACGTCATCGTCGGCGACTCCAACATGTCCGAGGTGACGACCTACCTCAAGGTGGGGACCACGGCCATCGTGCTGGCCATGGTGGAGGACGGCTTCATCCGCAAGGACCTGGCCCTGGAGGACCCGGTGCGGGCCATCAAGGAGATCTCCCACGACACCACCTGCCGGCGGAAGGTCCGCCTGAAGCGGGGGAAGGAGTTCTCGGCCATCGAGCTGCAGCGGGAGTACCTCGAGCTCGCCCTGGAGTACTACGCCACGGCCGAGCTCTCCCCCCAGGTGAGCGACCTCCTGGAGCGGTGGCAGGCCGTCCTGGACCGGTTGAGCGAGGAGCCCATGCAGTGCGCGCGGGAGCTGGACTGGGTCATCAAGAAGGAGCTCATCGCCTCCTACATGGCCAAGAAGGGCCTCGGCTTCGACGACCAGCGGATCAGCATGCTGGATTTGCAGTACCACGACATCCGCCGGGACCGGGGCCTGTACAACGCCCTCTGCCGGCAGGGGCACGTGGAGCGCCTCTTCACCGACGAGCAGATCGAGGAGGCCACGGTGACTCCCCCCCAGACCACGCGGGCCAAGATCCGCTCCGACTTCATCAAGTTCGCCAACGAGCGGAACAAGCCTTACGACGTGGGCTGGTCCTACCTCAAGCTGAACGACCGCTACCAGCGGACCATCCTGTGCAAGGACCCCTTCAAGCCCACCGACCCCCGGGTGGAGGAGATGATCAACTCGTACTGACGGCCAGGGTTCCCCTGGCTTCTAGTGCTCCCAGAGACGGCCGTCCCCTGAATCACAATCCCCGCTCCTCGGCAATCTCCCTCGTCTCGTGACCCCCTGTCAAACAACCCCGGAGCAATCGCACATCATCGACAGCCTGGCCGCCGCGACGACTCAGCTCGAAACGGGCAGGGGTGGGGTTGCAGAGTTGGACGACCGGAATCGGCCGGGGGTTGCGGGAACTCTACTCTGGAGTATTCTACTTACGGGTAGACTTCGTGCCCGATGGGAGGCCGGTGAGATTCGTTGACCGCGAGACGGAGCTGGAGTGGTTGGAGCATCGCTGGCGCGCCCGCGGGCGCAGGCGCGAAGGGCGGCTGGTTATACCAACCTCGTCAGCACCTGATCAGGGACTTGCTGGCGCAAGGAGGGGTAGGCCTCCAGGAGGCGCGCGATATCGGCGAGATCCTTTTGGCGCTTGCTGGGGCGCCGGGACGAATCCATGGCTGCCCAGACCTTTCCCTGGAGGACGTTCTCGAGGCGCGCCACGGGCAACCGAAGGCCCAGCAGATCGCGGGGCGTGGCTTGGTCCACAAACGAGGCATAGCGAGGATCGGTCTGAATCTGAACCCGCAGGTCTGAACCCGGCTCGGAGACGTTCAAGCTATGGGGGAACCGCTCGACACTGAATGCGTCGCCCAGAAGAGTCTCGGCCTGCGCGAGCTGATCCACGGCGATGGCCAGATCTAGATCCAGGCTCACCACCGGCTCCGCGTAGGCGTTCACGGCCTGCCCGCCGACCACGCAGTAGCGGATGCCATGATCGGTCAGGAGCGCGATCAGGCGGTCGAGAAAGTCGGTTCGATCCACCGTCACCGTTTTCCAGAACGCGAGGGCACGCATGATTGGGAATCCGTTTGGGCTCGGGCTGTGGGAAATCATAGCAGGAGGTGAGGTTCCTGACAAGGACAGTAACAGAGTGAGAAAGTGACAGAGTGATAGACTGATAGACTGACAAGAGAACAGGCGGGCTCAGGGGCAGAAGAGCTGGGGGGCTGAGCTTAGGGGTGCAGACGGGTCGAGGGGTGAGGAAAGGAGAGGCTAGGCTGCGTCGAGGGTGTACACCGGCACCTCAGTGACGCGACTAGGGACCGGCCGGGAGGCAAGCAACGCTTCGATCCGCTTGACGGTGTCCGCCGAGAACGTTTCCTCCCCACACTGCCGACACACAAGGGCAGGCACCTGCTCAATCGAGAGAAGTTCTCCGCTGACCGTGGTGGCGAACGTCACCCGGGTGATCTCCTCTGGTCCGCCGCACACAGGGCACTTACTCGCCATGTTCAATCCTCCGAGTTCGCCAATCCAGCCACTCGCGTGGGTCAGGCTCGTACACGGTGATTATCCGCATCCGAGCGTACGCAATCTGGACGTGGAGGGGCCTGCCACCTCGAGTGAAACCTCGCAAGAGGATGCTTGGGCCGTACTTGTCATCAGGGTACTCCTCGATGACCTCTGCCCGGGTGATTGCCTCCTCGATTTCGTCTGTCCGGATTCCGCGCCGGAGCATGCGAGCCGTCGCATGTCGGGAGACCTCGTAACGTCCCAGTCGGAAGGCAGCACGGATCTTCTCCAGGCGGTCCGGGTCGTCAGGCACGGCTCGATCATACCAGAACAGCCGCCCTTGATCCAAGGAGTATCGTCTCGTCTCGGATCTTCTCCGCAGGGCGCTTCAAGAATGACGTACCTCCCGCAGATCCGCTCCGACTTCATCAAGTTCGCCAACGAGCGGAACAAGCCTTACGACGTGGGCTGGTCCTATCTCAAGCTGAACGACCGCTACCAGCGGACCATCCTGTGCAAGGACCCCTTCGAGCCCACCGATCCCCGGGTGGAGGAGATGATCAACTCGTGCTGAGAAACCCTTCGCTCCTCCGCCGGAAGACGGATCCTGACGGCCGATCTTCCTCGGTCGGCGCAACGAATAGCGCATCGTCGGGCCTTCCACTCCGCGGGTGACGCTCCCACGTCATTTCCTGGCGAACCTACCCCCCGCCTGTCATCCGATCCAACGGGTTGCCCCCGCAATCCACCCGGACGTCCTTCGAGCATTCATGGAGGCTTTCTCCACCCTCCTCGGGCTCTCGCGGGAAGTGGCGCTCCAGCTGGATGGCCACCTGGGCGATGGCCTTGAAGATCCCATCGCAGTAATGGCCCTTCTCGAAACCTTCTGCACTTCCCTGCCGCCGACGATAACGTATGTCCGACTGGGGGCAGAGACGTAGACCCGGACGGCTGTGGGTCGCTCGCCGTCGGGGATGTGCTGCTGCCGGAAGAGGAGGTGGGGCTCTCCCCTGGGTTGAGGTTCAGCTCGCTCTATGGTAGGTTGTGCGTGGCAGGCAAGGGAAGCAGGCCGCTGACGTGCGAGACGGCGAATAGAGGGCCGGTGCGGTGTCTGAGAGTCCCGGGCCTTGTATGCCTCGTGGATCGCTAGCGAAGTCAGGCTGAAATTCAGGGGGTGCGGAATGGGAAAACCCTTGCGGGTCTCTGAGGATGTTGTAGCGGCCACCCGTATGACCGAGGAGGAACTGGCGCGGGAGTTCGCGGTCTTCTTGTACCGGGAGGGGAAGCTGTCACTCGCACGAGCGAAAGAGATCGCCGGTATGGACCGCGTGTCTTTCCAACAGCTCTTGGCCAGCAGGAAGATCCCGATTCGGTATGTGAAGGCGGACCTCGGCGCGGATGTGGCTACTCTGCGGAAGTTGAAGCGCCTGTGAGAGTTGTGAGTAATGCCTCACCCCTGATCAACCTGGCTACCATCGGGCGGTTGACGCTCCTCCGCCAGCTCTATCGCCGGGTGATTGTGCCACCGGCAGTTTGGCACGAGGTCGTCCGGCTTGGGAAGGGAAAGCCAGGATCTCGTGCGGTTCGGGTGGCATCATGGATCCAAGTCAAGCCGGTGCGGGACCGCTCTTTGGTTGAAGTGCTGCTGGGCGAGTTGGATCTGGGAGAGGCGGAGTCAATCGTGCTTGCCCGGGAGCTACGGGCTGACCTGCTCCTCCTGGATGAGTCGCATGCACGGCGAATCGCCCAGCGGATGAGCCTGCCCATCACTGGGTTGGTCGGGGTCCTGCTGGAGGCGGCCGCGAAAGGGCTTGTTTCCGACCTGGCCGGAACGCTGAGGGAGTTACGGGAGCATGCGGGGTTCTGGCTTGCCGATGATGTGGTCGACGAGGTGCTGCGGCTGCATAGCGCTGCGAGGCGCCCAACACCCTGAGTGAGGGGATACGGGCCACCTCCTTCCTTCTGGTTTTCCTCTGAGTTCAGCCTGCTACATCTGTCGGATCGGTATTCTCTGTGTGGTCTTCCGAAACGGCTGGGTGGCCCTGAGTCGCTTCTTCTGGGTCGCGCGGGAAGTGGCGCTCCAGCTGGATGGCCACCTGGGCGATGGCCTTGAAGATCCCATCGCAGTACCGGCCCTCCTCGAAGTGGTGGTGGAGGTCCCGGTCCACCAGCTCCCAGAAGGTCTGAGGCGCGACCTTCTGCACTTCCTCGCCGCCGACGATGGCGTATGTCCGGCTGGGGGCAGACACGTAGACCAGGATGGCCGTGGGTCGCTCGCCCTCGGGGAGCTGCCACTCCTGAAAGAGGACGCGAGCGCGGGCCTGGGGGTCTTTGGCAGCCCGCTCGTCAATGGAGAGCCCGATCCTCGCCCGGGTGTGCCGGCCCGCCTCGGCCAGGGCGGCCGCGATCTGCTCGCGCTCGGTCACCGTTAGGAACCGCCGCAGGCGAAAAGCAGACAGGCGTTGCACGTCTCAACCGAAAACATAACCGCCAAGGCGCCAAGACCGCCATGGGGAGGCAATCAGGCAATCGGGCGATCCGGCAATCTGGCAATCATGGGTTCCAAGTTGCCGGGTACCCTCTGGGTGCGCCGGGTACCCCCTGGGTGTGCCCAATTGCCACGTAATCTTGGCGACCATGGCGCACCAATCCGCCTGAGGCGGATGCCGTTGGCACCAACGGTTGCACCGTTGGTACCGGCGGTTTGTCGGACTCAGGCGCGGTCGGGGACCACCGCGCTGATGCCACCTCGCAGAGTCTCCAGGATCCGATCCACCTGGGCCTCGGTGATAACCAGGGGCGGTGCTAGGAGGATGATGTCGCGCACCACCCGGGTGAAGAGGCCGCGGGCTTCCAACTCCTTCTTCACCCGGCCGATCACGTTCTTCGTGGGATCGAAGGCCGCCTTGGTGGCCCGGTCTGCCACCAACTCCACGGCGACCATCAGGCCCAGGCCGCGGACGTCGCCGACGGCCTTGAGGTCGAGTAGGCTCCGCGCCCCGTCCAGGAGGCGCTTGCCCATCTGCTCCGCCCGCTCCACCAGGCCCTCCTTCTCTAGGATCTCCAGGTTCCGCAGGGCGACGGCGCAACAGGTCGGATGGCCCGAGTAGGTGTAGGCGTGCATCCAGCGGTCGGCATAGGGGACCGACAGCATGGCCTGGTGGATGGGCTCGGAGACCATGATGCCCCCGAGGGGCAGATAGCCGCTGGTGATCCCCTTGGCGAAGGCAAGGATATCGGGCTGCACCCCCCAGCGTTGCAGCGCGAACCATCGGCCGGTGCGCCCGAAACCGGTGATGACCTCGTCAGCGATGAAGAGCACGTCATGCTTGGTGCAGATCTCCCGCACGCGGGGGAAGTAATCGTCCGGCGGGACGATGATCCCGCCCGCGCCTTGCACCGGCTCGGCGATGAAGGCCGCCACCGTGTCGGGGCCCTCGCGGAGGATGGTCTCCTCCAGCATCCGTGCGGCGGCCTGTCCCACGGTCTCCCCGGGCTTCACCCCGGCGAGGCGATAGGCGTAAGGGGCCGCCGTGTGCACGAAGTTGGGCACCCGGGGCTCAAACATCTTGAAGTACATGGGGATGCCGGTGGCGCTCATGGTGGCCAGCGTCACGCCGTGATAAGCGTATTCGCGGGCGATGAACTTGACCTTTTCCGGGCGGCCCTTGGCCTTCCAATAAAAGCGCGCCGTCTTGAAGGCGCTCTCGTTTGACTCGGCTCCCCCGCTGGTGAAGAACACGGCGACCAGGTTCGGATACGCGAGCTCGGTCAGCCGCCGGGCTAACTGGATGGCCGGCACGTTGGAAGATCCAGCGTAGTTGGTGGTGAAGGCGAGGTTCGCCATCTGCTCGGCGGCCGCCTCGGCCAGCTCGCGCCGGCCATGGCCGACATTCACGTTCCACAGGCCGGAGAGGCCGTCGATGTATTCGCCCCCCGAGGCGTCGGTCAGGTAGATGCCTTTGCCGCGGACCCAGATGTGCGGTTCCGTGTGGTCCGCGGGGTGGTACAGGGGGTGGAGGAGATGTTGCCGGTCCTCGCTGAGCAGCGTGGAGATGTCCCAAGTGGCCATGGCGATTTCCCTCCTGCGTGCCTGTGCGTGAAAAACGTCCTCGTCGGGCTCGGGCCCCACGGGTCGAACCCAGGAAACCTCGCCATACTAGCCCGACCTTCCTCCGTATGTCCAGTCCTCGTGGCGATTCGGCTTGGATTGGTTTGCCTTCGTGAGCTATAAGTCTTCGCGCAGGCACGCAGCTTTCAGCCGTCAGCATTCAGCTCCGGGGTCGGGGATCGGGGATGATCCGTGAGGCGTGAAACGTGAAACGTGATGGCATAAGAGACCGCTGGGAAATCCAGTCATCTTGCATCCTGCTGGATGGCACCAACTTGCGGAAAGGAGCACACCTT
>CAZXXV010000067.1:0-12370 GCA_964644725.1 uncultured bacterium | reverse complement strand
TGGACCATGAACCAGGCGCTCATGGATTTCGGCGCGACGGTCTGCACGGCCCGGAGTCCGAAGTGCCCCATCTGTCCCGTGCGGTCTGTGTGCGCCTTCTGCGGCCGGGCGAATGCCTAGTATTACTCGGTTAAGTAATAGTACGTGGCTGGGGTCGAAATTGAAGCCGAACTTGGTACCGTGGCCCAGGGCAAGTTCACACTCATCCTGCACTCATTGGGCGATTTCCTGCCTTCGGGGAAACTTCTGCTTCCCTGCGCCCCTGGGACCCGTGGAACCCGGGGATTGTCAGTTCGCGGCCCCCCTTTCGGCCTGCCCAGGAATCAACTCCGCGGCACCTTGCGCAGCAATACGCCATACCCCTCGACCGGGTCGTTGTTCCTCAACATCAGCAACAGATTCCAGGCGGTTGCCTGATTGGCCGTTACCACAGGCTTCCCCAGATCCCGTTCCAGTTCATCGATGATGTCGCTGCACCGGAAGTTCGTACAGGCGATGAACACCCCATCGGCGCCTGATACCCAGGCCTGGCGCGCCACCAGGTACGCTTCTCCGGGCGAGGTGGCTCCCATCTTATAAAGGTCCCGGATTCCGAGACCGGCCACCTTCAATACCTCAAAGCCGGAGGCGGTATAAAATTCCCGGAACTTCTCGTTCACCTCGTCGATATACGGACTCGCAATCACGATCCGCTTCAAGCCAAGCCACTTCATGGCTTCCTCGGCCGAGGTGGTGGTCGTTGTGCAGGGAATACCGCAGGACCTGCTCGCCATCATCTCGATCTCTCGTTTGTCCCATCCGGGTCCACCTACCAGGCTCCCCGCAGTGCAGGCAAACGCAATGGCACTATTGTTTCCGAGGAGAGGCGAGACCATCCCCTCGGCGAGGAGGGCGGTCGCCTCGGGCAGCCCCTGCCCCAGCTTCATGCACTCCTCCACATCCACGTGCGGTTCCATGTGAATGCGGGTCTCTCGTACCTGGATCCCCGGAGGCAGCATCCGAACGATCTCCGGGGTGGGATTCAGGTTCGGACCGACGACGATCAGCCCCACCCGCCCCCGATACCCGTAGGGCACCTCGTAGCTGATCCCTCTCATCTCAGCACCTCCTATCCGCGTGTGGCTTGACCTCATCGATGTCATCTAGTGGGCGATGGTCGCGACATCCTTCATCGGTATCTCCTTCTCTCGATAACCGAAGACGGGCTGGGGAAGGGTCATCCTCCCCTTACTTCGCCGAGGCGTCGACCAACTCTTGCCCCAGGCGACCTCAAGCAGCGAGTTGCCGGCAGAACTTGCTCCGGCCACTGAAGGCTGATCTCCTTCCTCGTACCTGTTACTCTCGCCGCTCGGACCGCAGCGAGAGCCACGTCAGCGCGCAGACACAGCGGAGAGAACCCAGCCAGAGTGAAACGCCATCGTCCGTCCTGTGCCCCTCCGAACCTGAATCTTTGCGACGGATATTGGCCCGAGCAAAAGTGCGGGTTGCGGCGGTGGGTACCGTGTCTGTCGATTGAGGACGCGACCGGGGATTCCGGGAGGAACACTGATGAAGGAGGAATGACTCCGGGGTTCTGATTCCCGGCGTAAGCCGGTGGGCCTGCGCCGGCGGCCTGTGGGCTCTGGGAGGGCACACCCTTTCCGGCGCATCGCCGATTCCTGTTTCTCTTCCCTTCTACCACGAGAGAGCCTAGAGAGCAGTCCAACCCCCATCGATGTAGATCGTGGTCCCGGTGATGTAGCTGGAGGCTTCTGAAGCCAGGAAGATCACCGACCCGATCAGCTCTTCGGGCTTGCCGAAGCGCTTCATGGGCAGGCGATCCATGAAGTACTTCACCTTCTCTGGATCGTTCAGGATGACCTTGTTGAGATCGGTAAGGAACGGCCCCGGGCAGATGGCGTTCACCCGCACGTTGTACGGGGCCCATTCCACCGCGAGCACGCGGGTCAGTTGAACCAGCCCTCCCTTGCTCGAGGCGTAGGCCGCTCGCTCGGCATGCACGACGCTGGCCATCATCGAGGCGATGTTCACGACGCTACCGGCCTGCCTAGCCAGCATGTGCCGTCCCACCGCCCTGGCGACCAGGAAGCAGCCCTTGAGGTTGGTGTCCAGCGTCTGGTCCCAGTCACCCTCGGTGAGCTCCAGCGCCGGTTTTCGGATGTTGATCCCGGCATTGTTGACGAGGATGTCGAGCCGACCCATAGCCGCGATGGCGCGCGCGACGGCGTCATCAACCTCGGACGCCCGGGTAACGTCCATTTGCAGTGCAAACACTTTTCGCCCGCCAACGGCCAGCTCCGACGCCACCCGCTCCACATCCGGCAAGTGCCGGCTGGTGATGACGAGATCTGCGCCAGCCTCGGCAAGCCCGCCCGCGATGGCACGACCCAGCCCTCGGCTCGCCCCTGTGACCAAGGCCACCTTCCCCGTCAAATCGAAGAGCTGTGCCATTGCGATCCCCTTTGCGTCGCGGCCTCAGGCCGTCATCTCGTCCAGCCGCACCGATCGCCGCTCCTGCATGGATCGGTAAGCCGCCAGCGCTACGGCCAAATCCTGACGTCCCTCGCTGCCCGGCACCGGCGGTTCCCCGCCGCCGGTCACGCAGGCGACGAAATGCTCGATCTCGGTCCGGAAGGAATCCACGTTGGGCGCCGTGTACTCGGTCCAGGCCCCATCCAGGAGTACCCGGACCCGCACCTCATCGGGGACGCGGGCTAGGGATCGCTCCGAGATGATCGCCCCGCGTTCACTGTAGAGTTCCAGCGCGTTGCGGCCGTAGGGAACGCCGCCACTCACGCTGATGATCCCCAGCGTCCCCGTGCGGAAGCGGAGCTGGATCACTGCGGTGTCCTCGGCCTCGCATTCGTACACCAGGTGGTCCTGGAAGGATCCCACCGACTCCACCTCGTCGGCCAGGACGTAGCGGATGAGATCAATGGCGTGGATCGCCATGTCCATGATCACGCCGCCGCCCCCCAGCCCCTTGGTCAGCCGGTACTGGGTGGGGCGGAACCGCTCGCCCTGCCGCAGCCGGAAGGAGGTCAGGAAGTCAATCTTCGCCAGCACGATCTTCCCGATGGTATGGTCCAGCATGAGCTGCCGCACGCGCTGGTGGGCCATGTGAAACCGCTGGTTGTTGCCGATCATCAGCTTGACCTGCGCGGCCCGACACGCCTGGATCATGCGATCGCACTCGGCGAGGCTCACGGCCATCGGCTTCTCGCAGAAGACGTGTTTGCCCGCCTCGGCAATCAAGAGCACGTGCTCGCAATGTAGGGCCGGCCAAGTGGCCACGTACACCGCATCCGCCTGGGCTAGGCGGCGGATCTCCTGCGCGTCCGTGAGGGCATGGGGTGCTCCGCAGCGCCGCGCAAGGGCCGCGGCCGCCTCGGGATTCTTGTCGATCACGGCGAGGATGCGGCAGGAATCCAGGGACATGAGAGCGGGGACGAATTGGTTGCTGGCGATGTCCCCGGCACCAAGGATGATCCAGTTGAGAGGCACGGGCACATCTCCGTCAGTGCCCACAGGCGGAGCGCTGTGGGTGAAAGGGTCTGTGGGGGGGTAGAGCCGTGCGGCGTGCGTCACGCTGCTTGTTGGCTCCATCATCTGGCTGCGTTCGGGGATCGGCGAGGCTGCCTGGATCGTGCGGCCAACGTCAAGAGGTTCGTGTCCATCACCCTCGCGCCACCATTCGGGGCCTCGCCGAACCTCCGGATCTCGTCCTCGATGAATTCCAGGTGCGCGACCATGGCAGCGGTTGCGCCGGCTTGATCCCGGCACCGGATGGCCTCCAGGATCCTTTCGTGCTGGCTCACGAGGAGTTGCGTGCGGGCGGGGTTCCGGGTCACATAGCGCACCCGCAGGACCGCCTGGAACATGCCCTGGAGCGACTTGACAATATGGGCCATCACCGTGTTGTGCGTCGCCTCGGCAATGGCGATGTGGAAGTCCACGTCCGGTTTCCCGAGCAGCCTCCCCAGCCGGGAGATCCTCGCCATGCGCGCCAGGCAGGCCCCCAGCTTCTGCAGGTCGCTGGGCCGCCCCTTGCGCGCCGCCTCTGCCGCGCACCACCCCTCGAGAACCTTCCGAACCTGGAGAAACTCCAGGACCCGCCCAGTCTCGCGATGCAGCAATTCTGAGAGCGGCTCCGTCAGGGAGCCGGGGACCAGCGATCGGACATACGTGCCAGCCCCCGGCCGCACCTCGACGAGGCCGAAGAGCTTCGCACGGTTCAACGCCTCGCGCACGGACTGGCGGCTGACCTGGAAGCGCTCGGCCATCTCCCGTTCCGGCCAGAGCTTCTCCCCGGGACCGAGCGCTCCTTTGCTGATCAGCGAGAAGAGTCGCTCGTAGACTTCATCCGAGAGGCGCACACTCCGGATCGGCGCGAGATGATCTGAACCGCGCCTCCGATTCCCAGGATTCGCCTGGCGCGACAGGCGCGCTTGCGACATGCAACTCGCTTCGGAAGGGGGGCCACCGATGTGCTCCCCCCTTCCACCCCTTGAATCAGATAGCCGCCGGGGGTGCCGGGAGTCCGTGATGCCTCCCGGCGCGACACCGGCCCGCTTCGACGCCTCGCCTCCACCGGACCGGAGGACGGTTGCCCGTCCCCCGGTCCGGTGTCATATCGGTTACCGCGGGAAGCCCTTAAACGCGCTCCGGTTCGGCAGCATCAGGAGCTTGCCGAACCCCGGGATCGGATCGTCAATCTTGAGGAGCCGCAGGCACTCCCACAGCGAGGCTTGGTTGGAAGTGATGACCGTCTTGCCGGTCTCCTTCTCCAGCCGCTCGATGATGTCGATGACGCGGAACGTCGTGCACGGGATGAAGATTCCATCCGCCTCGGGCACTACCGTCTGCAGCGCGAGGTGATAGGCCTTCTCGGTGGGGGTCCGGCGCAGCTCCTCCAGCATCTCGATGGCCAGGGTCCCCGACTTCAAGACAGTGTACCCCTTCGCCTTCAGCGTGTTGATGAAGCGATCCACGATCGGCTGGAGGTAGGGGCTGACCATGACGAACTTCTTCCAGCCGAGCAGATTGAAGGCGTTGAGGATCCCCGTCGTGGTCGTGGTGCAGGGGATCCCGCCCGAGGCCTCCTCCATCCACTTGATCTGCTGGTAGTCCGCCTCGGGACCGACCGACATGGCGCTGGCCGTGCAGGTGAAGGCGATCACGTTCGGCCCGCCTTCCGCAATGACCCGCGCCGCCTCGATTGCCCGCTTCCCGAGCTCCTCCGCCTCGCCAGCGACCTGGGGCGGCTCGTGGATCTTGTTCTCGTTCACGATCACGCCCGCGGGGATCATCCGGTAGAAGTCCACCACTGGCGTGGGATTGCCCCCAACGTTGATCAATCCGATCTTCCCGCGTGCCCCGTACGGTTCGCCTGCCAGGAACTCTCGACCTTGCATGATCTGCCTCCTTTGCGAATGACATTTCAGTACGCGAAACCCAGCAGCCTCTTACTTGGTCTCGGTCAGCGGTCGAACTTCCAGCACCTTGGAGTTGAGGAGGTACGTGGGCTTCTTTCCGGTGAGGACCCGGACCACATCCTCCGCCACTGTCACGGCCATCTTGCGCCGCATCTCCAGTGCCGCCGAGCCGATGTGGGGGATCAGCACTACATTGTCCAGGGTGAGCAACGGATCCCCCGGCGGGATCGGCTCCTCGACGAACACGTCCAGGCCGGCTGCCGCGATACGCTTGGTTTTGAGGGCCTCCACCAGGGCAGGCTGGTCCACGATCGGTCCACGGGCCGTGTTCACGAGTACGGCGGTTGGCTTCATTATGGCGAACTGCTTCGCACCCATGAGGCCGCGAGATCGCTCGTTCAGGGCGCAGTTCACCGAGACGAAGTCCGACTCTTTCAGCAGTTGGTCCAGGCCCACCCGAACGGCCCCCGTTTCCGCCTCTACGTCCGGCCGCGCCACCTCGTCGAAGTAGAGGATCCGCATGTCGAATCCCTTGGCCCGCCGCGCCACGCCGGCGCCGATCCGCCCGCACCCGATGATCCCGATCGTCTTGTCGTGCACGTCCAACCCCATGTGCTGCCAGGCCACCCACTCGCCCCCCACTGTCCATTTCCCGCTCTTCACGAACCGGTCCGCCTCGGTGATCCGGCGGGCGGCGGTCATGAGCAGGACGAAGGCGGTGTCGGCTACGGTCGGAGTGTGGACGGGGGTGAAGGTCACGTAGACCCCTCGCTCGGTGGCCGCCTCAAGGTCAATGTTTTCGTAGCCCACGCCGTGCCGGCCAATTACCTTCAGGTGGGATGCCAAGCCTATTGCCTCCCGATCCATGACGTCCGTGTGCCATGGGAGGACGACCGCATCCACGTCTCTGATCTGCGTCAGGAACTCCTGCCGGGTTAGCGGCCGGCCCTGGGGGTTAGACTTGACCTCGGCTACCTGCTTGAGGATCTCGACTCCTTCCGGTTGAATCGGTTGCGCGATGAAGATCTTCATGAGGTCTCATCCTTTCTCGCGATGCGAACCGTGTACCCTTGCTGCCACCAGCTCGATCCGAAATCCGCGATGAGGTGTGCAGGACTCTATTTGTCCTCACGCATAACCGAAGAACCTTGGGACCCAGAGGGCCAGTTCCGGAAAATACGTCACCAGAGCCAACACAACAATCTGCCAAACCAGGTGGGGCCAGACGGCCCGGAACAGCCGCTCCAGGGAGACGTTGGCCATGCCGCAGACCACAAACAGGACAGCTCCCACGGGAGGCGTCAACAGTCCGATCACCAGGTTCAACACCACCACGAACCCGAAGTGCAGGGGGTGAATCCCGTAGATTGCCGCAATGGGGGCCAGGATGGGAACCAACATGATGATCGCCGCGGCCGTCTCCATGAGACAGCCGACCACCAGCAGGAACAGATTGACCACGATCAGGAACATGACGGGGCTGGGGGAAATGGACTTCAGGTATCGCGAGATGAGGACCGGGACCTGCTGGGTGCTGAGCAACCACGACACGCCGTTGGCGGTCGCGATCAGAAGGAAGACAATAGAGGTGGTGATGCCCGCCCGCAGCAAGGCGGGTGGGATGTCCCGGAGCTTCAACTCCCTGGTCATGAATAGCCCCACAAACAGGGCATACACTGCGGAGATCGCCCCCGCCTCGGTGGCGGTGAAGATCCCGCCCAGGATCCCGCCGAGAACGATGACCGGCATCATGAGAGCAGGCAGAACGTGCCAACACCGGGAGAAAAACTCTTCGGCGGTGATGCGCTCCTTGCGGATCGGGTACTGCCTCTTCCGGGCGATGTAGTAGGCAATGGCCATCATCCCCAGCCCCATCATGATCCCCGGGATTACCCCGCACAAGAACAGGCCGGCAATGGAGACGCCGGTTGTGGATGACGCGTAGATTATCATGGGGATGCTGGGGGGAATGATGGGACCGATGGTGGCTGCGCCGGCGGTGACGGCGGAGCCGAACTCCAAGTCGTACTCCTTCGTCATGGCCGGGATGCAAATGGCTCCCAACGCGGAGGCGTCGGCCACCGCCGACCCACTGATGCCGGCAAAAATCATGCTGCCCACGATGTTTACATGGGCCAGGCCGCCGCGAATGTGCCCCACCAAGGCGTCGGCGAACTTAAGCAGGCGAGCCAGGATCCCGGTGGACCCCATCAGCTCCCCCGCGAGCATGAAGAACGGGATGGCCATGAGGATAAAGGAGTCCACGCCGGTGAACATCCGTTGTGGAATGAGGTACAGGGGCACCTGCCCCCACACAAGCATGCTGCTCAGCGCGGCAACGCCCAGGGCGAACGCGATGGGAATGCCGATGATCACGGAAAAAGCGAACGCCACGGCCATTACTGTTAACATCGTGTTGGGTCTCCCCGCTCACCTGATGAAGGTGAAGACGCCCGTGCCCCCTCGCTCGTCGGGAGCGAACCCACGCGGCGCGGCCCTGCATCGCATCAGGTCAGTCGTTCCTCCGTCTCGCTCACTTGGACAGCCGCACCGGTCTGCCACTCCCGGATCACCATCGGCACCATCTGGATAATCATGAGGATCAATCCGAGGGGAACCGATAGGTAGGGCCAAAACATGCTGATGGGCAGGACCAGGCTCGTCTTCTCCCGGACCCCCCCCAGGAGGATGATTCCCTGGTATGCCACGACCACAAAGAAGGTTAGGCTAATCAGTGAACCGATCAGCATCAGGACCCGCCGCATGGGCCGGGGGAGGGCGTCGCGAAGCATGCTCACCCCCACATGGGCCCCGTTCCGCAGGGCCAGGCTGGCCCCCAGGAATCCCATCCAGATCATGAGGAATCGCCCCGCCTCCTCTGACCACTCGAGGCCGCGCCCAAAGCCATATCGAAGCACCACGGCGACCGAGACCAATAGCGTGAAGGCGGCCACCAGGATCATGACACCGACGCCCGTCCAGTACGCAACGCGCTCCGCAAACCACTCCAGATCTCGCATCACCACTCCTGCATGTCCTCGGCGAACGCGTCGCCGCTGGAAAGAACCCCAGCGGCGACGCGTTCACAGCGGAATGAGCCTACTCGACGTACGGGTAGGTGTTCGACTTGGTATCCCGGATCCGCTTGATCAGATCCGGCGGGAAGATGTCGGCAAACTGGTCATACACGCTCTTCGTCGCTTCGACAAAGGGCTCCCGATCCTTGATCTCGTTCACCACCATGCCGGCAGCCTGCAGCTTTGCGACCAGTTCCTTGTCGGCCTTGATGGATTCCTTGCGAATATGCACCGCCCCCTCGGCGACTGCCTCTCGCATCCCTGCCTGGATGTCTGCCGGCAGTTGGTCCCAGAACTTCCGGCTGAGGAAGACGACGTTATTGGAATAGACGTGCCCGGACAGGGTGAGGTACTTCTGGACCTCAAAGAACTTCGCGGTCCAGATATTGATGAGAGGGTTATCCTGTCCGTCCACTACGCCGGTCTTCAACGAAGTGTACAGTTCTCCATATGGAATCGGAATGGCATTCGCCCCCAACGCCTTCATGGTTGCCAGGTAGATCTTGTGCTCCACGACCCGCTGCTTGAGCCCCCGGATATCCGCCGGGCTGTTGATGGACCGCTTGTTGTTCGTAATATGGCGCCATCCATTCTCCCAGAAGCCGAGCGCCACCAATCGCTGGTCCCGATTCTTCTCCAGGATTTCCTTACCGATGGGGCCATCCAGGACCGTGTAGACGTGATGCCGATCCCGGAAGAGGAATGGCATATCAATGATGTCGAAAAGCGGCTCCGCAATTCCCGCCACGCCGCTAGTCGTCATTTCGATCGTGCCGATGCGCAACCCTTCGAGGATTTCCCGCTCGTTCCCGAGTTGGGACGCGGGATAATGCTGGAACTCTATCCGGCCAGGGAACTTCTTCGTGAGAACCTCTCCGACTTTATTGGCCCCCTGATTGAACAGCGACTTGGGATCACCGTGGACCGTGGGGAATTTGATGACGAACTTTTCTCCCGCCAGGGCAGCCCCAAGAGAAAGGCCGACCAGCAGGGCAGTCCCCACCACCAACACAACAATGCGGCGAAGGGTGAATAACGTGGCCATTGGCTTGCCTCCTCTCCTGTGTTAGGAGCGACTGCGGCCCCAGGGCAGCCCCCTCCAGAGATCGCCCACACGATCGAGCCGCCTGACGTCCAGGCACCGATCCAGGAGGCGTTGCGCTGCCCGCGGGCCGATGACAGACTCGACGCTCTTCAGGAACTTCGTGGCGAGGTCATCACGAGACAAGGCATTCGATGGATCGCCCTTAGGAATCTCCACGCACGCGGTGTGGCGTGTGCCGTCCACGAGTTCCACCGTCACCTCAGAGGACCACCTGGCCGGGAAGGCCGCGGTCAGATTCGGATCCTCCCGTGTCCGCACGCGGGACATGAATTGCCGGAGATCCTGGCGCTTCAGCTGGCGGGGGCCGAACGACTGCGGCGTCACCTCGCCGTCCAGCACGGCCACGGCCACACAGAACGGCAGGCAGAAGCGCGCTAGAAAGGGACTCGTCGGACGGACCGGCTGGAGGAAATTATAGGCCTCCGCGTAGAGGGCAATCTCGACGGCCTGGACCTGCGCCGCCCGAATCTGGTGCGTTTCACGCAAAGTGAGCAACCCTTCCAGCGGTGAAAGGATATGCCCATTGACGGGAAACAGGCGTCGGGTGACTCGGGTGATTCGATCCGGAAACGATCGTTGGTCCAGGCCAGTAGTAATGGCCTCCGGATGTGGAGCACTCGTCGTCGCCCGAAGAAAGCCTTTGTCGCCTTCGAAGATTCGCGTCGCCCCCGTGAACCCCTTGGCCGCCAGCATGGCGGCCAGGTAGCCGTTCAGGCCCGCCTTGCCAGCGTGGAGCGGCTTGCTCATCTCCCCGCCGTCGATCATGTACTGGTTCATGCCCGCGGCCTGGGTTCCTGCCGTCCCCAGGGCGTTATTCATGGCCGCCGGCGCCAGACCGAGCAGCTTCCCCACGGCGGCGGCTGCCCCAAAGGTTCCACACGTCCCGGTGCTGTGCCAGATCCGGTGGTGAGCGGGATTGACGGCCTCCCCGGCCCGGATACCAGCCTCGTAGCCGACGACGATCGCGGTGAGCAGGTCCCGACCGTTCCGCCCGAGACGCTCGGCCGCTGCGAGGGCGGGGGGAACTACGGTGCTTCCAATGTGGACGATGGATTGCTTGTGGAAATCATCCATCTCCAGCGACTGCGCCATCGCCGAGTGCACCAAGGCGGCGAGCGCTCCCGGCACCCGCGTGCCCGTGCCGATCAGGCGGCATGGACCGCCCGGCCGCATTCCGTCCGCGCGCCAAAACTCCCGGAGGCGGTGAATGGGGAACTCCTCGACGGCCGCGTACACGGCCGCCAGGGTGTCCACCAGACACCACGTGGCCGACTGGACGGTCTCCGGGGGCAACGCACGGTACCGACAGCTTGCGAGGGCATTCGCCAACGCCTGACTCGACATGACCGTTTCCATCGCAGTCTCCTTCAGGGCGTCAGATCAGAGGGGCGAGGCCGCACTGCCGATAGATGGCATCAACCATGCGGTGGCTTTCCACGGCATCCTCAGCCGGGGCGACGGGCGTCCCGCGCATCCGGACACAGTGGATGAAATCCTCCAGCTCCTGCTGGAAGCCCCCCTTCTCCAGCATGTCCACGGCCCACGCCCAGTCCTTCGGGCGAAACTCATAGAAGCGAGTCTCCCCTTCCAGATGCGTCAGTGAGGAGTCGGGGAACTGGACCTCCGTGGTGCACCCCGAGCCGTGAAGGGTCGCCCGCTCGATCCAGCGGCCCGCCCGCCGGCTCATCAGGAACACACCCAGGGGACCAGAGTCGAATTCGATGAGGGCGGTGAGAGTCGCCTCCCGATCGGGCGCCGCGGTGCGGGCCACCGCCGAGACGACGCGGCCCGTGCCGCCGCATACCCAGCGCATGAAGTCGATCATGTGGATCCCGTCGTTGAAGAGGGCGCGGCGATCCAGAACATCTTTGTGCTTCTCGACCACACAGAGGTCAACCTGCCGCGACGCAAAGAGGTCCTTGGCCCGGACGCAGACAGGCGCGTAGCGGCGGTTCAGCCCGACCATGAAGACCCGTGCCTTCGCTTTCGCGAGGGTGACCATGCCCTCCATGGCGGCGAGGGTCGGGGCCAGGGGCTTCTCACAGCAGACATCCTTCCCGGCTTCCAGCAGGGCAGTCACTTGACCGGCGTGGGCATCAGGCGGCGTGCAGATAACGGCGGCGTCGAAGGGGGGACCGGCGAGCAGGGCCTCAACGGAGAGGAAGGTGTGGGAGACGCCAAACAGGTCCGCCGCCCGCTGCAGTTTTTCGGGCGTTCGGCCCGTTATGGCAACGACTTCGACATTGGGGAGGCGCTTCAGGATGGGAAGGACGGCGAGGTTTGCAAACCTGCCGGCCCCCACAACGACCACCCGAACCGCACTGGGCATGCGAACCTCCTTGCGTTTGGAGGCAACGACACGTGCGGATCCGACAGGTGCGGGCAGCGCGGGGGAGGAATGCACCGCGCCACTGTTTGGAATTGGTCAAGTGGTTTGACCAATTTTGCTGGCCGAACTCTAGAGCGCCCTTCACACGCAGCGCAACCCAGAAGCAAGGTTTTCGCACGAGATGTATGATACGGTAGACAAGTGGGCAAATGGCGAGTCATGATTCAGATCCTCACGTCCCGGAAGGTCGCGCAAGGGGTTGCCAGCCCTGGCGGATCCCTTGGCCATCTGTGTGGTCCGGCGCAGGATCATGTTGCTCCGGAAGATGGACTAGGAGAAGTTCCCAAGACCTCAGGGTACGATTCCACGAGCTTCGACTGTGGCGCCAACTCACCGAAGTTGTCCGGGGCACACCGCCTCTTAG
>CAZXXV010000066.1:0-12388 GCA_964644725.1 uncultured bacterium | reverse complement strand
TTCCGAATTCCGCATTTCGAAGAGCCGGTCAGTGCATGATGGTGCCGCCGCTCACGTTGATGGCCTGGCCGGTGATGTACTCCGCCCCGTCCGAGGCGAGAAAGGCGACGAGTTCAGCAACGTCGTTCAGGGTGGCGAAGTGCCCGAGGGGGACCTTCGCCTCCAGTTGCCGGATCCGTTCCGCGCGCAGGGTCGCGTCGTAGCTCCCATCCTCGCGCCGGCCGAGGTAATCCAACCGCTCGGTATCCAACCCTCCTGGACAGACGGTGTTCACGGTGATCCCCGCAGGCGCCAGCTCCATGGCGAGCGCCTGGGTGAAGCCGATGAGACCGAACTTCGAGGCGCAGTACGCCGCCAGGTTGGCACTGCCGACCTTGCCCTTGTCCGAGGCGATGTTGATGATGCGCCCCCGGATCTTTTGGCGGAGCATCACCGTGGCCACCGCCTTCGCGCAGAGAAAGCTCCCTTTCAAGTTCACGTCCAGGACGGCGTCCCAGGCCTCCTCGGAGAGCTCCACGACGGGGACGCGATCGGCGCCCGGCGGGGCACCCGCGTTGTTCACGAGGATGTCAATCCGGCCGAACGTCTCAAGGGCTTGCGCGATGACGCCATTGATCTGGCGGGTGGACCGGATGTCGAGCAACGCCGTGATGGCCCGCTGGCCGGCCACCTTCACCTCTGCCGCGACGGCCTCCAGCCCGCCCCACGCACTTGCCGGTTTGGTGGCGACCACACGGGTTCCGGTGGGCGCAATGTCGGTCAGCACCAAGTCGGCCCCGTCGGCCGCCAGTCGCCGCGCGATCACGCGCCCGAGGCCATGCTCGCCGCCGCTGCCCGTGACGATTGCCACTTTGCCGCTGAGTCGTGCCATGCCACGCTCCCTGATGACCCCGATGCCGGCTCTCCCCACTCCCGCGGAGGGAGGGGATCTTCCCCGATCAGGGGGCTGATTTTCGCGGTTTCAGGTCGAACACGTGGGCCAGCAATTCATACGAGCGCACCCGCGCATTGAAGTCGTGGGTGATGGTCAGGATCACGAACTCATCCATGCCACATTGCGCGCCCAGTACCCACCCGGATACCGCTGGTGCGGGCGGCAACCTGACCGATCAGGATCTCGGGGGTTGATCCGGCCAGCCCGCGCGCCGAGTGGTGCTCGGCCAGCCAGTACCGGTGATAGCCCAGCCTGTCGGTGACCTGCGCCAGTTCGAGGGTTTCGTGAATCGCCTGTGCTGCCGTGCCGCCGCTCTTGATGGGCGATTGGTCGAGGACGCTCAGGAGAGGCATCGGGGTCACTCTCATGTCCTGTCGGGCCAGGGCTCCATTGCAGCGGTTGCCTCATGGTCGGCGGAGGGCCACCGTTCTTTTCAGGGTACGCGAACTCTTGCCGGAATTCAATCCATTGGTGGCGGATGCGGGAGATTTGTTATACTCTGCGCCTGCCGCGGCAGCGTCCCTTTCGTTTAAGGAGAGCCCCACGGTGAGCGGACCCGGATCTCGACCCAAGCTCCGGCGCATCAAGGGAAGGCACTGGATCGGCGGTGTATGCGCTGGCATCGGCTACTGGCTCGGGTTCCCTACCTGGCTTGTGCGGCTCCTCTGGACTCTCCTGCTTCTTGCTTATGGAGTGGGCGGGATCCTGTACATCCTTCTCTGGATCTTCATGCCGGTCTGGGACCGGGTCCCCGAAGACTACGAGCAGCGGGCGGGCGGCTAGGTCCGATCCGACGGAAGGTGATGACATGAGCAGGAAAGAGGGTGTGCTCGGCTCTGCGATCGAGGCGATCGGTGACACGCCGCTCGTCAAGCTGACCAGGCTCACTCGAAACCTGGACGGCAGCATCCTGGCCAAGCTGGATCATCTCAACCCAGGCTTTTCCAAGAAAGACCGGATCGCCCGCCAGATCATCGAAGATGCCGAGGCGCAAGGCCTGCTGAGGCCGGGGCAAACCGTGGTGGAGCTGACCAGCGGAAACACCGGCACCGGCCTGGCGATCGTGTGCGGGATCAAAGGCTATCCTTTTGTTGCCGTCATGTCGAAGGGGAACTCCGCAGAGCGGGCGCGCATGATGTCTGCACTGGGGGCAGAAGTCGTCCTGGTGGATCAGATGCCCGGTTCCAAGCCCGGGCAGGTCTCGGGAGAGGATCTGAAGCGGGTCGAGAAGGAGGCGCAGCGGATCGTTGTGGAGCGGCGGGCCTTTCGTGCGGACCAGTTCCGACTGGCGGGAAATTTTCGCGCCCACTACCTGCACACCGGTCCGGAAATTCTGCGGCAATCCGGCGGCGCCATTGACGCCTTCTGCGATTTCGTTGGAACCGGCGGCACCTTTGCCGGATGTGCGGCTGCCTTCAAGGAGCACAACCCTTCCATCCTGTGCTTCATTGTGGAGCCCGAGGGCGCGGCCGCCCTGGCGGGGAAGCCCGTGACGCACGCGGGTCACCGGATTCAGGGCGGTGGCTATTCCATGTCCGAGCTGCCTCTGCTCCGGCCCGAGCACATTGACGGCTACATCCAGGTGCCGGATGAGCAGGCCGTCGCGTGCGCGAGGCGGCTGGCCCGGGAGGAGGGAATCTTTGCCGGGTTCTCCTCGGGGGCAAACGTGGCGGCCGCCATGGAATTGCTCCAGGGAACCTGCAAGGGCAAGACGATCGTCGTCACCATCTGCGACTCGGGATTGAAGTACCTGAGCACTGATCTGTGGCCCTGAACAAATGCGGAATGCGGAACACCCAGGGGGTACCCGAATGCGGAATGGGGAATGAGGGGCAGGGGAGCAGGGGTGCAGAGGGGACACGGGGACAGACTGAACGTAGAATGCGGAGTTCGGAATGCGGAATGACGGAACGGGGGAACCGCTGAAACGAGGAAACAGGGACATGGTGAAACGGGGACACGGGGAACGAGGGTAGGGGAGCGGAGGTGCAGGGGAGCAAGGGAGACACAGGGAGAAGGGGACGGGGTGACGAACCCAATCCCGAATGTGGAATTCGGAATGCGGAATGTCGAATGGGGAATTCGGAAAAGGGACAGAGATCTGAGGCCCGAAAACGATGGAGAATCCATGGCGAGGATGAGGAACACAAACGCTGATCTGCTGGCGGCACGGCTCAAGGCGCATGGGGTGCGGCACGCCTTCGGGATCCCGAGCGGGCAGGTCTTGACGGCCATCGAGGCGTTCGAGCAACACGGGATTCGGTTTGTCCTGGTGAGCCACGAGATGACCGCGGCCTTCATGGCTCAAACTGTGGGTCGGCTTACCGGTGTCCCGGGGTTGGCCGTTGCCACCGTCGGGCCGGGCGCGACAAATCTGGCGACTGGTGTCGGGGGCGCCCTGTTGGACCGGTCACCGTGCCTGGTGCTGACCGGTCAGGTCCCGTCTTCGCAGATCGGTCGCCGTGTTCAAATGCACATTGATCACCAGGCGCTTTTTCGACCGCTGACGAAGGCATCCTTCCTCCTCGAGCCGGGTGCGGTCGTCGAGACGGTGGATCGTGGGGTGGCGGTGGCGACGACCGAGCCGCCCGGCCCGGTCCATCTCGAATTCCCCGAGGATTTCGCAGCGGCGCCCGCCCAGGAGTGTCCGGCGCGGCTTCGGCGTGCGGTGAAGGACTCGGTGGGCAGGGTGACAGGGTTGGAGGAATCCCTCGCCGTCCTGCGACGGGCCCGTCGCCCGGTGGCGGCCTTGGGGTTAACGGCGGCGCGATCAGGTCAGGGGGGCCGGATCCGCCGCCTCCTGGAACGGCACCGGATTCCGTTCGTCACCACCATGATGGGCAAGGGTGTGATCCCGGACGATCATCCGTTATCCATCGGGGTGGTCGGGCGCGCGCGGCATCGCTGGATCGAAGAATTCCTGGCGGATGCCGATCTCATCCTCGGCATCGGCTACGATCCCGTCGAGATCGGCTATGAGGATTGGATGCCGGACGTCCCATTGGTGCACGTGGACCGGGAGGCAGCCGACGTGGACCCCCGCGTGAAAGTCGCGGCCGAACTTCGCGGGGACCTAGCGATCATTCTGCCGCAGCTCCTTGCAGCTGACCTGCCCGAGGCAGACTGGGATTCGGGGGCGATCCGCGCCTTCCGCGCGCGCCTGTATCGGGGTCTCCGACCGGCTTCCCGCCGATTGCAGCCGCACCAGATCCTGGACCTCCTCCGCCAGTGGCTTCCGGCCGATGGCATCCTGACCTGTGACGTCGGGGCGCACACACACCTTGTGGCCACGCAGTGGCCGGTGCCGCAGCCGGGCACGCTGCTGGTGTCGAATGGTTGGTCCTCCATGGGGTTCGCCGTCCCTGCGGCCCTGGCCGCAAAGCTGACCTGCCCCGAGCGGGAAGTCGCGTGCATCATGGGGGACGGCGGGTTCTTGATGCTGGCCGGGGAGATGGCCACCGCCGCCCGCCTGGGACTCAAGGTCCTCTTCATCGTGCTCCGCGACGGGACCTTGAGCTTGATCGAAGCCAAGCAGAGGAAGCGTGGGTATCGGGTGGTAGGCGTTGATCTGTTTCACCGGCGATACGCGACGCCGCCGCATTACTTCGGCGTGCCCTGCGTTGCGGCAGGATCAGTGCAGGACTTTTGCAAGGCCCTGGCACGGGCACGACGTCAATCGGGCCCGATGCTCATTGAGGCGGAGGTTGACGGAAGCCATTACGAGAGGCTGCTGTATCACTGACGCGAATCGGGCTGCGCACCGATAGGCGGGATCATCCACCACGGTAGGCATGTCTCGCGGAGGATAAAGGAGAGGAGCCGTGAAAATCACGAAGGTCGAGCCGATCGTCCTGGAGGCGCCAGTAAAAGAGCCCTGGCGCATCGGGACCGCCGTGTACACGAGCATGCATGCCGCCCTGGTTCGCATCGAGACCGATGAGGGCATCACGGGGATCGGGGAGGGCCTGGCACGCTTTTCCCCGCGGGCGGCGGCAAGCGTGATCCAGGACATCCTCAGTCCCGTGGTGCTCGGCCAGGACCCCTTCAACGTCGAGTTGCTCTGGGATCGGATGTACGCGGTGATGCGGGGACGCGGCCACTCCAAGGGTTATGTCCTGGAGGCGATGAGCGCGATGGACATCGCCCTCTGGGACATCATCGGCAAGGCACTGGGGCAGCCCGTGCACCGGGTCCTGGGGAGTTACGGGCGCACCTCGCTGCCGGTGTATGCCTCGTCACTCCTGTTCAAGCCCATCGACGAGCTGGTGCGTGAGGCCGAGCACCTGGCGGCGCAGGGCTTCCCTGCCATGAAGCTCAAGATCGGTCAGGGGATCGAGGCCGACATCCGCAATGTGCGGGAGATCCGCCGTGCCCTGGGCGACCAGGTTCAACTGATGACGGACGCCAACTGCGCCTACGACACGCTGACCGCCCTGCAGTTGGGGAGGCGGCTGGAGGCCGAGGGCGTTGCCTGGTTCGAGGAGCCGGTGGTGCCCGAGAACCTGGACGGGTATGCGAAGCTCGCCCAGGCGCTGGACATCCCCATCGCGGGCGGGGAATCCGAATTCAATCGCTGGGCTTTCAAAGAGCTACTGGTGCGGCAGGCCATTGACATCATCCAGCCGGACCTCGGCCGCGCCGGCGGCTTCACCGAGGCGCGCAAGATCGCGAGCCTGAGCAGCGCGTTCGACGTCCCGGTGGCCCCCCACACCGGGGCCTCGTCAGCGGTGGAGGTGGCGGCGTCACTGCAGTGGGCGGCGGCGCTCCCCAACTTTCTGATCTTCGAGTACATGTATCCGCCCAATCCTCTGCGGGAGGAGTTGCTGGTCGAGCCGCTCCCGCCCATGCGAAACGGCCACGTGGCCGTGCCGCAAAAGCCGGGGCTGGGCATCGAGATCGACGAGAAGGCGTTGGCCAGGTTCCGGGCCGGATAACTACCCCCCGGGTGTGAATGAAGGCTTCAGGACGGGTGCCCGGGTTCAGATGCAGGCGCATGAAGTCACCCCGTCGGCGCGAAGGCTTGAGGTGTCTTGGTGCCCCGAACGGGAACTGAGAGCAGCTGGAACGTGAAGGTTCAAGGGTTCATACGGGTGAAGGGATATCAGCTATACTGGGTAAGGAGAAATAAAGGCGTAACGATCTGACCGTATTCAGGTCACGCTCAAGTCGCCCTTAGTAAATCCTGAAATTGGCTCGCGTGAAAAGGAGGAGGCCATGCGACGAAGGAGTTGGGTCACGTTGGTGATCCTGGCCGTGGCTGCGATTGCGCTCGCGGTCCCGAGTCAGGGCCTCGCGCAGCAGAAAAAGCTGGTGTACTGGACCCACTTGGAACAGCACCCCCACTTCAACAAGTGGTACGAGACGAAGGGGAAGGAGTTCGCCAAGAAGACGGGCTACGAGGTCGAGGCGGTGGTTATTCCCTACCAGGGCTACGAGGCCAAGTACTTGGCCGCCTTCATGGGGAGATCTGGGGCCCCCGACTTCTTCAACGGGATGACCCACCAGTGGTGCGGGCAATACGACTTCTGCGACAAGATGCCCGCTGACCTCGAAAAAATCTGGGACGAAAACCTTCCCAAGTACATGATTCCCATTGGCCAGTGGAAGGGCGCACGCTACGGGATCCCCATCGATAATGGGAACTTCCAGCAGATGTACATCAACGTGGACATGTTCAAGAAGGCCGGCCTGAACCCGGACCGGCCGCCGAAGACGTTCGATGAGTGGCTGGCCGCGATGAAAAAGCTCACCATCCTGGACGCCAAGGGGGAACTAACCCAGGTCGGCTTCGCCATCCGCCACAAGGGGCACCCGGTGGGGATCACGGACAAGTTCCTCCCCTTCGCCCACGCCTGGGGGGCCCGGATGCTGAGCCCGAACCTCGACAAGGCCACGGGCTACGCCAATAGCCCGGAGATGGTGGCCGCCCTCCAGTTCTTTGGCGACCTCGTCCTGAAGTACAAGGTGGCCAGCGTGGCCCTGGGGAACCCTGAGGACGCCTTCGGCCAGAAGCGGGCCGCCGTGATCTTTCGCGAATCGTGGTTCTTCGGCTGGCTAAGGGACAACGCCCCCGACGTGACCTTCAAGGTCTACGCGCTGCCGTGCGAGAAGAGCTGCCCCGGGGCCGGGGCCCTTTTCCCCTGGACCAACCTGGTGTACAAGAACAGCCCCAACAAGCAGGTGGTGTGGGAGTTCATGCGGTTCATCAGCACCGCCAAGGATGACCTGGAGCAGCGCCAACTGGGGGGTCTCCTGCCGGTCTGGACGGCGAACCTCGACTCCGCCTACGTGAAGTCCCGACCGGATTACGTCTCCACCCGAGATATGTTGGCTCAGCCGGTGCCCCCGACGTATTTCCATCCCAAGTCCAACGAGCTGGCCACGGCCTTTGGCGAGGCGGTGGTGGGCGCCCTGTACGGCAAGGGACAGCCCAAACCTCTGCTCGACGAAGCCGCAGCCAAGATGGATCAGATCCTGAAGGACTAGCCAGACGAACCGGGAGTCTTGCGGCAGCTACCGGGCACCCAACCGAGCGCCTGCGTGCCCGGGTTGACTGATATCAGCGAAGTGGAGACCATGATTGCCCTTTCGGAAAACCAGACCAAACCTGCACCTACCTCCTTGGAATGAATGCTCCCCAGATTGTCCACGAAATGAGGCCGAGCCAGCCTTTTGGCCAACAGGCCCGCGACTGCCTGGGCAACCTGAGCGAAGGCAAGACACCACAGTGAGGGATTCGGGGACCAATGGCCTTCAAACACGCCCGCGGGTTGTTCGAGTGACCTGAACTGAAGCAGTTGGCGAGAAGACTAGGGCGCATCGAGGGGCGGGGGCTCACAGGAGGAACTCATGGGACAGGCGACACCAACCAAGGCCGATTCGAGCTGGATTCCGACATTCCGCGAAAAGTATGAGGCATGGATTCGGGAGGCCCGAGCGCTCCTCGAGGCGCACCAGTACGGCGTGGCGTTCAAGACGTACCCGTTCCCCGCGTTCGACCAGACGCCATGGAGCCCGTTCACGATCCCGCTCACCACTACCCGCCTGGGCGTGGTCACCACGGCCGGCCTGTACCGGCGAGGGATTGATCCTCGCTTTGCCGATACCGCGGAGGGCGATCCCCGGGTCCTCGCGTTCCCGTCGGACGTGGACGTGAAGACCCTCGATGTGGCCCACTCGCACATCCCGGAGGACCTGGTGCGTGAAGATGTGAACGTGGTCCTCCCTCTCGATCACCTCAGGTCACTCGTCCAGGAACGCCGTCTCGGGGCGCTCGCCCCGCGCATCTTCAGCCTCGTTGGATACCGCACGCGGGCCGACGAAGTGGCCCAGGAGACGGCCACGGCCATCGCGGCAGCCATGGCGGAGGACGGGGTAACCCTCGGACTCGTTGTCCCCGTCTGACCCCTCTGTCACCAGACCGGGGGTCTGGTCGCACGCGAGATCGAGGCGTGGGGGATGCCGACGATCACCATGGCGAACTTCACCGCCCGCATGGAGCGCATCGGGCCGCCGCGCTGGGTCCACGTGCGCTTCCCGCGCGGCGCGATGTTCGGCGAGCCCGGCAACCATACCAAGCAGCGCCAAGTCCTCGAGGACACCCTGCAGGCGGCGACGACCATCAGGGAGCCCGGGGGAAAGGTCGAGCTTCCGTACCGCTGGGAGGCCCGGCCCGTCGCCTGGCGCGGACGCGAGATCACCGAAGGTCCGTAGCAGCAGGCAGGCTGGGTTCCTGCCAGCCGCTTACTCCCGGGGCTTGGCGTGGGGGGCGTGGCTTCGAGCGGCTTCCGCCAATTCTCCTGTCTTCCCGAATGCTGCTAGAATTCCTCTTGGCGATGTAGCCGGCCGTCGGCGCAACCCGCAGTCATTTGCTTCGCGAAAGCATACTTGACATTTATTCCGAATATATGCTAATCATGCTGGCATGATTCCGCGGCCATTTTGGGTGGAGCGCATCGAGAAGGCCTGGAGGGAGGCGCCGATCGTCTGGCTGGCCGGGGTGCGGCGGTCGGGCAAGACGACGCTGGCCCAAAGTCTGGGGAGCGACCGGATCCAGTATGTCAACTGCGACCTACCGGTGGTGGCGGACATGGTCGCCAACCCGGAGCTGTTCTACCGGAACTGCGATCGCCCCATCGTGGTCTTTGACGAGATGCATCAGCTCCGGGACCCGAGCCGGTTGCTGAAGATCGGCGCCGACCTGTTCTCCCATCTCAAGATCCTCGCGACGGGGTCCTCCACGCTCGCGGCCAGCCGGAAGTTCCGGGATACCCTCGCGGGCCGCAAGCGCCTCGTGCATCTGACCCCGGTGCTGTGGGATGAACTCCCGGCCTTCAACAACACTCCTCTCCTGAAGCGGCTGTGCCACGGGGGGCTCCCGCAGGCGCTCCTGGCAGACACCAGGGCGCCGGGCTTCTACAGAGAATGGATGGACTCCTTCTTCGCTCGGGACATCCAGCGGCTCTTCGCCTTCCGCGATCCGGATAAGTTCAATGCGCTGTTTGAGTACGTCCTGAAACAGAGTGGGGGCCTCTTGGAAGTTGCGCGCGCGGCGAGCGCCCTGGGGATCAGCCGCGCCACCGTGGACAGTCACCTCCGCGCCCTGCAAGCCACACACGCGGTCAGCCTGCTCCGACCGTTCCACGGCGGTAGTCAGAAAGAACTCGTCAAAATGCCGAAGATCTACGCCTTTGATACCGGGTTCGTCAGCTTTGCGCGTGGCTGGGATCCCTTGCGGCCCGAGGACTACGGCCTGCTGTGGGAGCACCTGGTTCTGGAGTACCTCCAGGCGCACGGCCATGACTGGCGTATTCAATACTGGCGCGACGCGGCGGGGCGCGAGATTGACTTCGTCATTGCGCGGAGCCGGGATCAAGTGGATGCCATCGAGTGCAAGTGGGATCCGGCACAGTTTGATCCGGCAGCACTCAAGGTCTTCCGCTCCTACTATCCCCGCGGGACGAACTATCTTCTGAGTCCGCTGACCTCACCTGGATACCGCAAGAAGATCGCCGGCGTGGATCTCTACGTCTGCAATCCGGACGGCTGGCGGACGCACGTTGGGAAACAGGGCTCTCGAGGTAAAGTCCGGTAGGCCAGCGCTCTCGCGACCGGCGTCCTTGGAAGACACGGCCACGATAGCCTGCTCGGGTGTCCAAACAGACGGGGTCCGGCCTGGAGGAGCTTCCTACACATGAACACGCTGTTCGACCTGAGCGGGACGACGGCCTTGATCACGGGCGCGGCGCAGGGCATCGGCCTTGCGATTGCGCGCGGCCTGGGGCAGGCGGGGGCGGCGCTCATCCTCAACGACAAGAAACAGGACGCACTCGAAAACTCCGTCGCCACGCTGGCCGCCGGAGGCCTCCGCGTGCACGGGTGTCCCTTCGATGTCTCGGATGCCGCCCAGATTCGGCGGAGCATTCCCGCCGCGGAGAAAACGGCGGGCCCGATCCATATCCTGGTGAACAACGCCGGGATCCACCGTCGGGGCCCCCTGGAGGACCTGGACGAGTCGGCGTGGCGAGAGGTGCTGAACACGAATCTAACCGGGGTCTTCCTGGTCAGCCAGCAGGTGGTGCGGGGCATGATCGCGCGGGGAGCCGGGAAGATCATCAACATCGCGTCCATCATAGGCCAGCGGGGGCGAGCGACCATTGCGCCCTACATGGCGAGCAAGGGCGGGGTGATCATGCTCACCAAGGCCATGGCGATCGAGTGGGGGAAGTACAACATCCAGGTCAACTGCATCGGCCCAGGGTTCATGACCACCGACCTGAACCTGCCTCTCATGGCCGATGCACAGTTCGATGCCTGGGTGCGGTCGCACACTCCGGCGGGTCGGTGGGGTGACCCCTCCGACCTGGTCGGCACCGCCGTGTTCCTCGCGTCCCGCGCCTCGGATTTTGTCAACGGGCAGACCATCTTTGTGGACGGAGGGATCCTCGCCGCCCTCTAGCGCCCACCCGTTCCCCTCAGTTCCTCCGCTCTCGGCCCTGCCCGTCATTCCACATTCGGGTACCCCCTGGGTGTTCCGCACTCCGCATTGGTTTCCCCGTCTCCCCGGTTCTCCCATGCTCCTCCACACCTCGAAGGTCGCACCTCAGCACTTCGAACATCCACATCTTCACATCGAACCTCATTGACACCGAACCCCCCCTCGGGTAGGTTACCCTGCGTCCGTGTATCACGCGGTGCCTGGCGAGCGATACATCGCGAGGGAAGCCGGGTGTGACACCGGTGACGAAAGGAGGGCCACCGATGACAAGAGCAGCGGGGGTCGCGATCGTGACCGGGGCATCACGCGGGATTGGTCGGGCTATCGCCGCCGGCCTGGCCGCCACGGGATATCGCATCGTTCTAAGTTACCGGGATCGCGCTCAGCAGGCGAATGACCTTGTAACGAAGATCCGCGCGGCGGGCGGCGAGGCCGTCCCCGTCCGGGCGGATGTGGGGCAACCCGCAGAGGCCGACGCATTGGTGCGTGCCGCGCTCGATGCCTTCGGGCACGTTGACGTCTTGGTGAACAATGCCGGAGTGCACCTCCCGGGTGTTCCCCTGGTTGCCGTGCGGTGGGAGGAGTGGGAGCGGCTCCTCCGGGTGAATCTGAGCGGCCCCCTCCGGCTCATCCAAGCGGTGATCCCCCACATGCGGGAGCGCAAGCGGGGCCACATCGTCAACATCTCCTCCAATGTGAGCCAGCGGCTGCCGGCGGGCAACGGCCCTTACACCGTGTCCAAGGTGGGCCTGGAGGCGCTGACCCGGATCCTCGCCAAGGAAGAGGGGCCGCATGGGATCCGCGTGAATGCCATCGCCCCCGGACCCATCCGGACGGACATGCTTGAGGAGTCCTTGGAGGTGATGGGCTCGGAGCGAGCGGAGGCGTTCATCCGCTCGGTCCCGCTGGGGCGGACGGGCCAGCCGGAGGAGATCGCCAGCGTCGTTGCCTTCCTGGTCTCCGACGCGGCGAGCTACATCACGGGCCAGGTCATCTACGTGAACGGCGGCGGCCCCGGGGGCTAGCGTTCTGGCCCCGACCAGAAATACGACGCCCAGTTCAAGTCCGTGTGTGAGGCATCCCGGCAGCTCATGGCCCCGACCGCGCCCAAGCAGCGCCAGACTGGCTTCCGCCGCTCCCACGAACAGCGGTTGCCAATGTGAGAGGTCTGCCTAGCCACCGGGCCTTTCAACCCTAATCCGAGAAAAAGCTTGAACCGCCGGTACCAACGGCATCCGCCACAGGCGGATTGGTGCGCCAATCCGCCTAAGGCGGACAAGGATACGATGTTCCGACCTCTCCACAGGAGAATGCGAAAGCGCGTTCTTGGGGCCTTCGGCAGGTTCGTCCGTTTTTGCCCAATGAGCTATTTCGGTCTTGGCGTTCCGGGTACCCAGCGCCAGCGCTGGGTGTCCTTGGCGGTTGAGAATTTCGGACTGGGGTCAATTCTTGCCGTA
>CAZXXV010000065.1:10044-12404 GCA_964644725.1 uncultured bacterium | reverse complement strand
GTTAGGAAGCATGGACCCATGGTCGAGGGATGCCGCAGCGCGGGGGGCAGGGGGCAGGGGGATGGGGGATTGCGGATTGGGGAGACATGCAGAGACTGCAAGGGCAATGAGGGGGGCCGGCCGGGTCCGAATACGACCGGTGCGACGGCGGGCTTCCGGCTCGGCTGGGGCGCGAGCCGGTCAGCAGGGGCTCCTGCCGGGCGGCGGGTTCGGAGCGAAAGCCGTATCGGTTCGATGGCCATTAGGGTGTATAATGCGAGGCCGTGTGTCCGAAGTTGACTTCGTGCGCGGCCCGGGCGAACCGTTGGCACCCGCATCGACGCGACTGCCCGTGATGGTCCCGAGGGCGCACGAGGCCGGCAGCCCAAACCATCCAGAGGAGAGCGAGGCATGATCTACGGACAGGGGAAGTTCAGGTACAAGTTGGTGGACGGCTGGGCGAAGCTTCCGGAGGGGGAGTCGTTCATGGATGTCGGCGGGGTCTGCGTCGATTCGCAGGACCGCGTGTACGTCCTGAGCCGGAGCCCGTATCCGATCACGGTCTTCGATCCCCAGGGTGCGATCGTGTCCAGGTGGGGGAAGGGGCACTTCCAGCGCGCCCATGGCAGCTGCATCGGGCCGGATGGCTCGCTGTACTGTACCGACGATCGGAACCACACGGTGTCGAAGTTCACCCCGGAGGGCGCCCTGCTTATGACCCTGGGCACCAAGGACAAGCCCTCCGACACGGGCTACCGGGAGGCGCTGGATCTCTTCGAGCGCATTGCGTCCATTACGCACGGGGGGCCCCCGTTCAACCGGCCGACGGGGATCGGGATCGCTCCGTCCGGCGAGATGTATGTCGCGGACGGGTACGGCAACGCGCGGGTGCATCGGTTCAGCCCGCAGGGGGAGCTGGTGTCGTCCTGGGGCCAGCCGGGTCCCGGACCGTCCCAGTTCCGGCTGCCGCACAACGTCTGGGTGGACGGGTCGAGCCGGGTGTGGGTCGTCGATCGGGAGAACCATCGGATCCAGATCTTCCGCGAGGACGGTGCGTTTATCACCCAGTGGACGGATCTCTTCCGCCCGACGGATGTCTGCATCGACAGGGACGGCGTCGTGTACGTGACGGAGCTGTGCAGGCGAGTCAGCATCTTCACGCTCGATGGCGAGCTGCTGGCCCGATGGGGAAACGAGGGGCACGCCCCTGAGAGCCTGCTATTCCTCGCGCCTCACACGGCTGCCGTCGATTCGCGGGGCGACCTGTACGTCGGCGAGGTCAGCATGACCCATGCCAAGGTGGACAAGGGTGCCCGCACCCTGCAGAAGTTTGCGCGGCAGGGCTGAAGACGGCCTGGGCTTCCGCCGGCGCCCGGTGTGGCGGTTGGCTTCGGCAGTCCGGAAGGCGCGGACGAGCCGCGCGTCCCCGCCATGACCGATCTCTCATGGGGCATTCTCGGCGGGCTGGGGTGCGGCCTGAACTGGGCCGTGACCAGCCTCGTGGTCCGGTCGCTGACCGGGACCTTCACGCCCGCCGGAATCAGCGCCGTGCGCTCCACGGTGGGCGGCGCCATCCTGATCGGCGCCGCGCTCGCGGCCGGCCAGGCGCGGGACATGCTGACGGCCCCCCTGTGGGTGGTGCTCTCGCTCTGGATCGCCATCGTGATCGCCATGGCGCTGGGCGACACCCTGTTCTTCCGCAGCATGGACTACCTGGGCGTCACGCGGGCGCTCACGCTCAGCCTGCTGAACCCTCTGCTCACCACGCTGACGGGGACCGTCTTCTACGGGGAGAGGATGACGCTCCTGCGGCTCGTGGGTATCGGCCTGGTGATCGGCGGGTTGTGCCTCATCGTCTCAGGGAAGGGCGGGGAAGGGGCGGCGGCCACCCGGGCGACGCGACGGGGGCTGGCGCTGGTGTGCTCGGCGGCGGCGGCGTGGGCGGTCTCGGCGACGATCCAGAAGCCAGCCCTCCTCCAGATCCCGGTCCTGGCCGGGAGCGCACTCCGGATCCCCATGGCGGGTCTGGTCCTCTGGCTGACCCCCTGGACTCGGGGTACGCTCGGCGCCCTCCGCTCGAGCACCCTTCGCGAGCGGCGACAACTGGGGACGGTCTGCTTCCTCAACGCCGTCGGCTCCGGCCTGTTCACGGTGGCCATTCGGTACGCCGGGGTGGCGGTGGGCAACGTGCTGGCGTCCACCTCGCCGCTCTTCGCGCTGCCCCTGGAGGTCTGGCTCCTGAAGCAGCGCCCCTCCCGGCGGACCGTCCTGGGGGCGGCGATGGCCGTGACCGGGATCGGCTGCATCAACCTGTGACGTATCATGAGGGACGTTGGTGCTGAAGCGACGTGAGAAGGTCTCTCACACGTCATACCCTCCCC
>CAZXXV010000065.1:8613-9944 GCA_964644725.1 uncultured bacterium | reverse complement strand
GGGACGTTGGTGCTGAAGCGACGTGAGAAGGTCTCTCACACGTCATACCCTCCCCCCCACGCCGCCCCAAGCACGCCTGGACGCCCCCCGCGGGCCGGGCACCACGTGCTGGCCCGGGCCATCGAGCGGGTGAGCATCTTCCAGACGTCGTGATCTCGGCTTACTCGTCTATGCCTTGAAAGGATACCACCCCAGGTCGTACGCCGCGTCGTACATAGCCACGACATTCTCTGGCGGTACATCGGGCTGGACGTTGTGCACGGGAGAAACGACGTAGCCGCCACCCGGCCCCAGGTCCCGGATACGATGCCTGACCTCCTCCCGCACTTCCTCGGGCGTACCGTACGGGAGCACTCGGCGGGTATCGATGGCACCCCAGAAGGTCAGCTTATCCCCGAACTCCTTCTTCAGCTTCTTGGTGTCGCCCATCCCTGCCGCCGAGACCTCGATGGGATTGAGGACCTCCACCCCAATCTCGATCAGGTCGGGAATCAGCGGATAGACGGCGCCGTCGGTGTGGCAGTACAGCTTGGCGCTCGTGCGAGCTCTGAAGAAATCGAACGTGCGCTTCTGGCGGGGTTTGATGAGGGATCGGTAGAGGGCCGGAGAAACCAAGGGTCGGTCGATCATCCCCAAGTCGTCGCTGGTGACCATCACGATGTCCACGTTGTCTTCAACCTCCTGCAAGGCTCGCTCCGCGATGGCCAGACGGATATCCAGGTAGCGGTCCATCAGTGTCTCGGCGAACTCCACGTTGGCCACGAGGTCCACGTAGAAGTTCTCCCACCCCCGCAGTTCACAGCAGCGCAGGAAGAACGCGCAGTTCAGGCCGACCACGACGGCGTAGTCGGTCTCCCGGTGGAGGTGGCGGGCTTTGTCCCGGAGGTCCCGGTAGCGGCCAGGGTCGTGGGGATCGGGCCAGCGATGTCGCTCGATGGCAGAGAGGGTGGCCGCCTCGGCGAGGGGGGCCCGGACCAAGTCGTAGTAGAGGGCGCCCGGGGGCATGGTGCGGACCACCCCCCACTCATCCTGATAGGTATGCTCATCGAGCCAGAGGTCCTTCCAGTTCTCCGGCGCGCCCAGCCCCATCCCTCGGAAATCCACCCTGAAACGTCGAAGCACCTCCTCATCAACCTTTGCAGTCTGGCCGCGCCTGTCTTTAACCTGGATCGTACGTTCACTCATCCCCAAGTGCCTGAGCAGGTTGCGGTAGGCGATGATCGTGATCCCGTCGCCAGTCGCCTGGCCCAGATCGATGGGGACTCGATCCGGCTCCTGGTGGTTGAGGGTTGCCATAACCCGCTCGCGAGGCGTCATCTCCACTTTCTTCA
>CAZXXV010000065.1:0-8513 GCA_964644725.1 uncultured bacterium | reverse complement strand
GGATTCCTGGGGGCAGCTCAAGAAATTTTTGAGGGGGAGGCCCGGATGCGGAGAACGCGCTAGGGAGTGTCATAGGCGGATGATCGCGCTATGCGGGTGAGGCTGCTGAGAGTCCGGCAAACTCCAAGGAAGCGGCGGTATTACGGCCTCACTCCTGGCCGCATTCCATGGGACAGTCGTCGCACAGCCGCAGGGGGGCCCTCACCGTCGCCTCGGTTATCGAGGGGACGTAGGGTCCCCTTAGCCTTACTGTGGGGACGATCGAGAGGAAAACTCAAAGAGGCATCAAGGTACTGGGTTGCATGGGGGGCGAAGCGCCTGCGCAACGGAAGTAACGGAGCAACGCCCCCTTGCCTCGCAAGCTGGCAGAGGCCTGGACGGTGGCTAACCGCCTCGCTGCGGTGGGAATCGGCGAGGGGCAGCCAGCCAGACACAGAACACAGCCACCGTGGCGCTGAGGATGGAGGCAAGAAAAGGCAGCCGGTAGCTGCCGGTCACGTCATGGGCGTACCCGGCCAGCCATATGCCGGCCGCCCCCGCTCCCTGGTAGAAGGTGTTGAGGGTGCCGAGGATGACGCCGAACTGCCGGCCCACGAAGAAACGCCCGGAAAGGATCGGGGTCATGGACGCCGAAACGGCGTAGCCGAAGCCCATGAGGATCGCGTACCCGTAGAGGCTCCAGGCGGAAGAGGTCGGGCCAATCGTCAAGAGGGTAAGGATGGCCGCGATGACACCGGTGGCCCCGGCCAGGTAGATCAGCTCCGTCCACCATCGATCCGACAAGAACCCCCACCCGATCTTGCCGGGGATGCTAAACAGGCCCATTAGGCCCACGATCCCGGCCACCAGCATCTTGGACTGCCCGACCTCGACGAGGTAGGCCACGTGGTGGGTCAGCACCAACTGGGTGGGGCCGTTGAGGAAGACGAAGGTGGCGGTCACCAGCCAGAACTCGCGAGTACAGAGGGCTGACGTGAGGGTCCACTCCGGCGCGGTGCGGGTCAAGGGTGGAGACGCAACGCGCGGCCGGGTCTCTTCGGGGGACGCAATTCCCCTTTCCTTTAGGGCGAAGGATCCTATCGGCAGGACCACCGCGGCCGCGATAGCCGCGAGGCCCAGATACGCAACGCGCCATCCCCAGCAGTCAATGAACACCTGGGTCAGCGGCACGAGGACCAGGATTCCGATCCCCACCCCGGCCGAGGCGGTCCCAAGGGCGAGGCCGCGTCGCTCGTGAAACCGGCGGGTCAGGACGAGCGAGACGGGAACGTAGCCTGTGGCAGAGAGGCCGAGGGACGCCAGGACGCCGTGGGTGACGTATAGGTGCCACAGGGCGTGCGCCGATCCATTGGCCGCGAGCGCGATGAGCAAAAGGAGACCCCCGGCCAACACCACCCGGCGAGGCCCGAAGCGATCCACGAGATGGCCCACCAGGATGCCCCAGGCGCCATAGAGAACGGTGAAGAGCGAGAAGATGCTAGCGGTAGAGGCGTAGTCCCACCCGAATTCCCCGATGAGGGCCACGAAGAACACGGAGGCAGAGTACCAGACGCCGGAGGATATGGTCATCAAACCCGCGCAGGCCGCAACCAAGCCCCAGTGTTTTCGGGACTTGGAGGGAACGGTGCTTGACGAATCCAGATGGGCGGTCATAGTCGAGAGGAAACCCTCAAAGTTGCGGATAGAAGCCCTCGGCGATCCGCTGCAGCCCCTTCACGTCCTCGATCACCAGGCCGTTCTGCGTTTCTGTGATCAGCTTGTCCTCCCGCAGTTGCCGGAGGGTGCGCGACAGGGTCTCGCTCGTCAGGTTGAGGTGGCTGGCGATGTGCTTCTTCAGGGCGGGGAGCGAGATGGTCGCACCCTGCTGGGAGTGGACCTGGAGCAGGTAGCCGGCAACCCGTCCGACCGCATCCCTGAGGACGATGTCCTCGAGGAGGGAGACGAGGGAGCGCACCCACATGGCCATGCTGGAGAGGATCTGCAGGCATAGCCGGTGATCCTCGCGCAGGGCTTTGCTGAGTGGCTCGGCGGGCAGGAGGACACACTCCGTGTCCTCGACGGCCTCTGCAGTCGCCGGACACGGGAATCCACCGAACACGGCCACCTCGGCGAAGGTCATGCCGGGCCCGGCCAGGTGCAGGACGTGCTCCTTGCCGGTGGCGGCGAGCTTGTAGATGCGGACCAGGCCCCTGCCCACGATGAAGATTCCCGGGGCCGCATCTCCCTCGCGAAAGATCACCTCCCCCTTCTTGAACTCCCGCGGCACAGCCATGCGGATCAGGCGTTTCCGGCTCGCGCTGTCCACCTGGGAGAAGAAGGAGCACCCGGCGAGGACGTTGGCGATGTCCAGAGACAAGGGGACCCCCGGGACAGGGTTTCCTGCGACTTGATCCAGATCAAGGAGTAGTTTCCCCAGTGGAGGCATTATATGCCAGCCGGGCTGGAGCGCAAGCTGCCCCGGTGAGGGAGACCAATCCGCAAGGGAAGGAGCGTTTGGCATGGCATGGCGCAAGGTGATTCGCATTGACGAGGAGAAGTGCGATGGCTGCGGAGAGTGTGTGACCGGCTGCGCAGAGGGGGCCATCGCGATCATCAACGGGAAGGCACGCCTGGTCAGCGAGACCTACTGTGACGGTCTAGGTGCCTGCTTGGGGCATTGCCCTCAGGGCGCCATCACCATGGAGGACCGGGAGGCCGAGGAGTTCGACGAGGCCAAGACGCGTGAGCACCTTGAGCGCCTCCGGTATCGGAAGAGCGACCCCCTTCCACTTCATATTGCCGCCACACCGCCTCAGTGCCCCGGCTCGATGACCAGGAGCCTGGGCCGCCGGCCGGCGGTATCAGATGCGGGCGGCAACGACGGGATCGCTCCCCATCCTTCCGAGTTGATGAACTGGCCCATCCAGTTGACCCTGGTCTCGCCGAACGCACCCTACTTCCAAGGGGCGGACCTCTTGCTCGTCGCGGACTGCGTTCCGTTCGCCTGCCCCGATTTCCACCAGCGCTTCCTGCGGGGAAAGCCGGTCATCATCGGCTGCCCCAAGCTCGACCAGGCCGAGTTTTACGTGCAGAAGCTGGCGGAGATCATCCGCGTGGCCGAGCCGCGGAGTCTCTCCGTCGTCCACATGGAAGTTCCCTGCTGCTCGGGTCTCACCCGCATTGCCCAGTATGCGCTCGGCGTGGCTGAAAGCGACACGCCGCTCACGGACGTCACCGTCAGCATCGGCGGCGAGGTCCTCGCCACCGCCGAGGTCGCTCCCCTGACACCCCGACCCTGAGCGGGGCATTGACCGCGCGCCCCTTCTTTCCCCTCTCCCCGGTGCGGGAGAGGGACAGGGTGAGGGGGTCTTTAGGCGTTTGGAGGAGATCGCCAAGCACCGGCGCCGGATCAAGAGAACCGTCTCCTTTCCCTTGGCAAGATACGAGATGGCCCTTCGGTACCTCCACCTTCCCGGCGTCAATGGTGGAGTGGGCCTCAAGCACCTGCCTTCTGGTTGTTCCCGAAGACCAAGAATTGATCCCGCGCCCCCATCCACGAGGTCTGCATCACCGCTGCGGTTGCGGCGGATTGATACGAGAACCCTCGCGCCCTGCGTACGGGTTCACGTTCGGATTGGTGGACCAGTTGTCCTGCTCTGAGCGATCCGACCGACCCGGCCGATCGTCTCAGCAGGTCGACCGCGTACCTCCGCCCGAGCGTCACGAATGAACTTTCGGCCGCGATCGGTTGATCGGGCCGGGCGACCCGGTGCGGCGACGACGCGGCGGGCGACGTCGTCGGCCCCCTCGATCCGTTGAACCACGCCTGGGCCTTCACCTCCGATCCGACCTCCCACCGGGTGTTCACCAACGCGGATCTCTCGATACCGTGGCGCCCGCCCCCAAAGGATCCAAGACCGCTGCGACGGCGCCAGCCTCCGGGGCAGTCCCTTTGCTCATGACCCCTCCGCTTTCTCGGACCCGCGATCATTTCCGCCTTTCCGCTTGACACCCGGCTTCGGGTTGTCGAATACTCGCCCGGAAGCGGGGGTCCGACTGGGATCACCCGGATCGGGAGCGGGCTCCGGGCACCCGGCTGCGGGGGGGGCAGGGCAAGGCTGAAGATCGCAGCACACAGGAGGGGCCTGGCAAATGGCGAAGAAAGGGATGAGGAGAAGGGATTTCCTGAAATCGTCGGTTGTTGGATTGGGGGGATTCACCTATTTGAGTTCCAACGAGAGGAGTGTCCCGCCGGGCCAGGAGAAAGCGGCGGGGCAATTCGCACGCCGCACCCTGGGTAAGACAGGGATGCAACTTCCCATCATTACCATGGGCGTGATGAACACCAGCAACCCTGCCCTGGTGCGTGCCGCGCTGGATGCCGGATTCTTCTTCCTGGACACGGCTCAGGGCTATCAGAGGGGCACTAATGAATCCATGATTGGGGAAGTGCTGAAGGGACGCCCGCGGGATTCCTTTGCCCTGGCCACAAAGGCGTACCTGCCGAAGCACCAAACGACTGGCCTCTACGGCGAAGAGGCGACGGAGGAGGCGTTCACGAAGAAGATCGACACGAGTCTGAAGAATCTCGGGCTCGATCACGTGGATATCTATCACCACCATGGCGTCTGGACGAAGGAGGCGGCCCTCTATGAGCCGATTCTGACGGCCCTGGAGAAAGCGAAGAAGGCAGGGAAAACCCGGTTCGTCGGGATCACCACCCATCGGAATGAGCCGGAGGTGATCCATGCGGCCGTCGATTCGAAAGTCTATGACGTCGTTCTGACCGCCTACAATTTCCGGCAGAAACATGTCGAAGAGGTCAAGAAGGCCATTGCCCGAGCGGCCGAGGCAGGTCTGGGCATTGTGGCCATGAAGACCATCGGCGGAAATGTCGGAGGGGCCTATCATAATCAGGCGATCGATGCCCGGGCTGCCCTGAAATGGGCCCTGCAGGACACCAACGTCCATACCGTCATCACCGGATTCACCACGTTCGATCAATTGGAGCTGGACCTCACGGTCCTGAAGGACTTCTCCCTCTCGAAGTCGGAAAGGGAGAACCTCCGCAGGGCGACCCTCCAGTCCAGTTTGTACTGTCAGGGGTGCGGCCGATGTCTGGCCCAGTGCGTGAGGCAACTCCCCATTCCGGACCTGATGAGAGCCTCCATGTATCTGTACGGGTACCGTAATCTGGTGGCTGCTCAGGACCTCCTGTTTTCGTTGGAGCTTCCCTCGAGTCTCTGCGCGGAGTGCGCTGCCTGTCCGGTGGAGTGCCTGAATCAATGGAACGTTCGCGAGCGGATTCAGGACGTTGCCCGTCTCCGGGAAGTTCCTTCGGAGTTCATTGCCTGAATCGGGGGAAGGGAGGGGATGAAAGTGGACGGGTGCAATTCAAAGGACCATTCCCGCCTGATACCCATCCTTTTTCTTTGCTGGGCGTTGGGGACCACTCTCTTCCTCATGGTTTCCGAGGGAGAGGCGAAGACCATCGCCTTCCCGGAAATGAGCGGGTGGGACCAGCCGGAGAAGCCCCTGCTTTACTCCCCGGAGACCCTGTATGAATACATCAATGGCGCGGCGGATCTCTATCTGAGCTATGAGTTCCAAGAGTTGAACGTGGCCGAATACAGGGATGCACAGAAGGCGTCAGTGACCGTCGAGATTTACCGCCACACCACCCCGACCCAGGCGTTCGGAATCTACAGTCAGGAACGGCTGGCCAGTGCCGAGCTTCTGGATATTGGCGCTGAGGGGTATCAGGAACCCACGGTCCTGAATTTCGTCACCGGCTCGTACTATGTGAAGATCAACGGATACAACACCGGGGCGGAGGACGAGAGGACCTTGCTTGCATTTGGGCGGAAGATAGAGCAGATCCTGGGAGGGAGAACGTCCCTCCCCGAAATCCTCTCCGCCTTTCCGCAGGAAGGACGAAAGCAGCATTCGGAGAAATTCATTTCCAAGGACTTCCTGGGGTATTCATTTTTCCATTCCGGGTTCACCGCTGACTATGAGCTCTCGGGGAAAGCGTTCAAGATTTTTGTCATCGAGGGCAAAGATCGGGACGACTGCCGTGGCATGATCGGAAAATATCTCCGGGAAACGAGGACCCCGGGGGAACCAGTCGAGGGGCTCCATCGGCTGAAAGACCGTCACCACGGAGACGTGGACCTCTTGTGGAAGGGGAGATTCATCTGGGGTACCCTCAACTTGGATGATCCGGGCCTGCGGTCCAAGTATCTCAAAGGGATTGAGGGTCTGGTAAAATAGGGAGCAATCGTAGTCCCTGGTCCCCGGCGCTGAGCGGGCCCATCATCGGCGCAGGGCAAGCCCAAGAAAGTCAAGCCAGGAAACAACATCCCTCATCGTCATGCGCCATGCTTTTCCCTTGACTTCCCCTGTGGCAGATGCATCCTAAGGTGATCCTTAGAGCGCTCGTCAGGCGAAGCACTCAAGACGGCAAGGAGAAGTGCTATGCCTGCCAAGGGGTCTATCTACGAAGAACAACTGGTTCGAGAAATCAGAGGAACGCCAGAGAAGTATCTGCCAAACCTGCTTCAGATTGTCCGCCTGTTCCGTGAGAGCGTTGCGCTGAAGCCTGCCAGGGCGAGCTTCCGCCAGGGCTGGAAGGAAGCGCTCGCGGGCAAGACTCGGGCGGTGGATGATTTGTGGCAAAGGCCCCCTCACGGGCGTTGGCGTGTGAGCAGGATTGACCACCTCAGCCGGTTGCGGTAGGTTTTAAGCAGGGTTCGGGAGCAGTGACACCGTCAAACTAGGCTACGCGTTATCACCAACGGGACACCATGGCGAAGCGGATTGAAGCGCTCATCCGACCAGAACTCTTGATCTGGGCGCGGGAAACGGCCGGGTTCGAAATCGTCCAGATGGCCAAGAAGCTCCAGGTCCCGCCGGAACGTCTGGACGATTGGGAGCGCGGTGAGAGCCGGCCGACCATGGTGCAGCTTCGCAAGCTGGCCAGGATCTGCAAGAGGCCGCTGGGCGCCTTCTACCTACCCGAACCTCCGCCGGATGCCCGCCCGCTCCACGACTTTCGACGCCTTCCCGGCAAGGTGGCGGGAGTCCAGTCGCCGGAACTCCGGTTTGAGATCCGTCGCGCTCACAGTCGGCGCGAACTCGCTCTGGACCTGTACAAGACGGTCGGCGGCCCTCCGCCGACGTTCGGCCTGAGCGCCACCCTATCGGATGAACCGGAAGTCGTCGGGACCGCCATCCGGGACGCCCTCGGCACCCGATATGAGGACCAGATCGAATGGACCGGGTGGCATGACCCGTTCAATGCGTGGCGGTCGGCCCTGGAGAACGCGAGTGTTCTGATCTTCCAAGCCACGACTGTGGCCGTCACGGAGATCCGCGGCTTCTCCATCGCCGAGACGCCCCTGCCAGCCATTGTGGTAAACATCAAGGATAGCCCGCGAGGGCGGACGTTCACCATGCTGCATGAATTGACCCACCTGATGCTGCATGAAGGAGGGCTCTGTGACACCCTGGAGGAGGGGGAGCGCCGCCCGGAGGATCAGCGAGCCGAGGTCTTCTGCAACCACGTCGCGGGAGCGGCCCTGGTACCAAGGCAGCGCCTCCTGACGGAGGAGGCTGTCCGGAATGCGCCGCGCCAGGCCGAGTGGCCCGACGACGAGATTGCGCGCCTGGCCAGGCGATACGGGGTCAGCCGGGAGGTCCTGCTCCGCCGCCTGTTGATCTTCGAGCGCATCACCAAGACTTTCTACGACCGAAAGATCCAACAGTATCACGAAGAGTACGAGGAACAAGCCGAGCAGCGTCCTGCCGAGGGCTTTGCCCCACCCCATCAGATGGCGATTAGCGCCGTGGGCCCCTTCTTTGCCCGCCTGGTGCTCAGTAGCTACTACCAGGAGCACATCACCGCGAGCGAGGTCTCAGACTTCCTGGAGGTCCGCTTGCGGCATCTGCCCAAGATCGAAGCGTCCGTGTTAGGCCAGTCCCTGAGCGCCGGGGCGGTTTCTTGACCTACAGCCTTGATACGAGTTCCATCTTGCACGCCTGGCGACGCGCGTACCCGCCGGAAGTCTTTCCAGCACTGTGGCAGAGAGTCGATGGGCTCATCGGACAAGGACAGTTGATCGCCAGCGAGGAGGTCTTGGTCGAACTGGAGCGGGTGGACGACGAGGTGTACGAGTGGGCACGCCAACGCCGAGCGATGTTCGTCCCTACCGATGATGCCGCTCAACTTGCTGTTCAGGAGATTCTTCGAGATCACCAAGGGCTCGTGGACCCGGCACGGCCTCGGCTCGGAGCAGATCCGTTTGTGATCGCCCTGGCTCGGATTCGAGGCTGTACCGTTGTGACGCAGGAAACGCCGACAGGTAACCCGGTGCGGCTGAAAATTCCAGACGTGTGCGGTGCGCTGGGGATTGGCTACATCAACGTGCTCCAGTTCATCCGGCAGCAAGGCTGGGTGTTCTGACGAGAGCGCGATGGCAACGGCTCTGGTTCTGTGCTGAGCACGCCTGCGGGGATGAACGATGCTGGAGTAC
>CAZXXV010000064.1:0-12463 GCA_964644725.1 uncultured bacterium | reverse complement strand
GAGGGTGCAAGAAGGGATGCCGCACCCAAAGGGTACCCGGGGGAGAGGGGGTCGGCAGGATCGGTCGGGAAAATACGTCACCGTAATTATGGCCAGAAGCTCTAAGTCTCTGAGGCCTGATCCCCGGCATCTGAGCCTCCGACCACGAATCTCCAGACTGACCCCTATTTCCCTTTGGCGGCCTGGTGTTCGGGCGAGGCCAGGCAGGCCTGGATAGCCGGGACGTAGGCGTTCATGAAGTGCCTGAAGTCGGTCTGGAACACCAGGTTCGAGAGCCGCTTGATGTAGCTCAGGCCGTTGTGGGGCACCGCCAGGAAGCGCTCTGCCACGGCAAGACATCTCGCCTCGAGCTCCCCGCGAGGAACTACTTCGTTTATCAGCCCGATCTCCAACGCACGGCGGGCATCAATCGTGTCGCCGAGCAGGAGCAGTTCCCGGGCGCGGCCCAGCCCGATCAGCCGCGGAAGCCGATAGGTCCCGAGCCCCGGGATCAGGCACTCATTGACGGCGGGCAGCCCCAGGACCGCATCGTCCGAAGCGATCCGGAGGTCGCAGGCCAGGGCGATCTGCAGGCCCCCTCCCAGGCAGTAGCCATGAATGGCGCAGATCACGGCCTTATCGCAGTTCTCCAGGATGTCCCACAGATACTCAATGTCGGTGAAGAATGCAGGATCGAGGCGGCCGCTGGAGAGTGCCTTGAGATCCACCCCCGAGCAGAAAGCGCGACCCGCGCCGGTCACGATGGCCACCCGAGCCTGCCGGTCGTCACGGAGCGTATAGATGGCCTCGGTCAGGTCGGCCAGAAACGTCATGTCCTCGGCATTCACGACCTCGGGCCGGTTCAGGGTGATGCGGGCGATCCGGCCCTCCGTGCGATACAGGACCGTCTTCTCCGTGTGCATTTGTGTCTCCCTCTCGTGTCGCCTTCGGTCTGGGTGTCCGGGACGATGCCGGCTTCCCCCCGGCGAGTTGCCGCGATATTCCCCGGACGACATCGCGGCAGTCTAAGTGCGCCTGGTCGCAATCACGACGACGTGTTTTCCACACCGGATTTCTGCCTCCGCCTGGACCCCTCATTCCTTCCTTCTCCCGCACCCAGAGGGTACCCGGGAGAAGGGGAGGTTGAGGGGAAGGCAGGAGGGGACGGAGTAAACGTCAGCGCTTTTGCGGAACGGAACACTAAGGCACGTGCCGGGGCGTGTAAAGGCGGCGGCCGATTTCCGGGCAAGATGCGAGCCGCGGGGAATTTCGCTTGACAAAACGGGTCTGTCTCCATATGTTTACGTGGTTCGAGTGCCATTTTCTAACTGTTTCCCGGTGAGGTCTGTGTCTCCATGAAGACGTATCAGCCAAAAGCGGGCGAGATCAACCGCCGGTGGGTCCTGGTGGATGCCCAGGGGCAGACCCTGGGTCGCCTGGCCAGCCGTGTGGCCGTGATCCTGCGTGGAAAAGACAAGCCGGTCTTCGCTCCCCACGCGGACGTGGGGGACTTCGTCGTGGTCATCAACGCGGAGAAGGTGGCGGTGACCGGCCGGAAGCTTCGCCAGAAGGAATACCATCACCATTCCCAGCATCCGGGGGGCCTGAAAACGATCCGGCTGGGTAAACTGCTGCGGGAGAAGCCGGAGCGCGTCCTGGAGAAGGCGGTGCGGGGGATGTTGCCCAAGACCAAACTGGGCGATGCACTCTTCGGGAAACTCAAGGTATACGCCGGTCCCTCCCACCCGCACGCGGCGCAGCGGCCGGCAGCCGCGGTCGCCCTGAAATAACTCGAAGGAGACGAGGCAGGCATGGAAACGATGTCGCGCGCCTACGGGACCGGACGCCGCAAGAGTTCGGTGGCGCGGGTCTGGTTGCAGCCGGGCGAGGGCAAGATCCAGGTGAACGACCTCCCGGTGGACGAGTTCTTCCCCCGCCCCACATTGAAGATGCTCTTGACGCAGCCCCTCAAGGTCGTCGGCGCGGAGGGGAAATACGACGTCATGGCCAACGTGAGCGGTGGTGGCTCTAGCGGCCAGGCGGGGGCAATTCGCCTGGGGATCGCGCGGGCCCTGGTCCAGGTGGACGAGACCATGCGGACCGCGCTGAAGAAGGCCGGCCTGCTCACCCGCGATCCCCGAGTGAAAGAGCGAAAGAAGTACGGTCAGCGGGGCGCGCGGGCCCGGTTCCAGTTCTCCAAGCGGTAATCGTTTCACCGTGACGGACGGGGAAGGGCCTACGGGTTCTTCCCCTTTTTTGTGCCTGCGGCCGGATCGTCCCGCTCTGCGATCTTCGGAGAAGATGGGGGAACCAAGAGATGAGGTCCAGCGATACACAGCAGAGGGCGGCATGACCGGCAAGGGAAAGAATGAGCGGACCCGCCGCGTGGCCATTGCCGGGGCCAGCGGATACACGGGGGTGGAACTGCTCCGACTCCTCCTCCAGCATCCCCTGGCGAAGGTGGTGGCTCTCACCGCCGAGACGCACGCGAACCAGCCCATCGGCAAGGTGTTCCCTAGCTTGGCGGGGTTCCTGGATCTTACGTGCCTTCCCCTGGATACAGCCATGCTGGCGGCCGAGGCGGAATTTGTCTTCCTGGGCCTGCCCCACAAGACCTCCATGGCTGTGGGCGCGGATCTGATCCAGCGGGGGACGCGAGTCCTGGACCTTTCGGCCGACTACCGACTGAAGGATACCGCGGCCTACCCGCGATGGTACGGGATCGAGCATGTGGCTCCGCACCTGCTGAAGGAGGCGGCCTACGGCCTTCCCGAACTCCATCGCGCCGAGATCGCGGAGGCGCGACTGGTGGCGGTGCCGGGCTGTTATCCCACCGGCGCAGTGCTGGGCCTGGCCCCGCTCATCGCCGAAGGGCTCGTGGATCCGGATTCCGTGATCATTGACGCCATCTCCGGCGTCTCGGGCGCGGGGCGGAAGGCCGAGCTGCCGTATCAGTACTCCGAGGTGAACGAGAGCCTCAAGGCCTACGGCGTGGCCACCCACCGGCACACCCCCGAGATCGAGCAGGAGCTAGGGTACTTGGCCGGCCGCGAGATGACGGTCTCCTTCACGCCGCACCTTGCCCCTCTCACCCGCGGGATCCTGACCACGATCACGGCCTCGCTCCTGAGCAAGCGTGCCGCCGCCGACCGCTTGCCGATCTTCCAGAAGTTTTACCGCGAGGCACCATTCGTCCGGGTCCTGGCCGAGGGGCGGCTTCCCGAGACGAAGCATGTCCTGCACTCGAACTTTTGCGACATCGGGCTGGTCTCGGATCCCCGGACGGGGCGGGTTATTGTGGTGACCGCCATCGACAACCTGGTCAAGGGGGCGTCGGGCCAGGCTGTGCAGTGCTTCAACCTGATGGCCGGATTGGACGAGCGCGCCGGGTTGTGGATTCCCGGACTCTTTCCCTGAGAACTCCAATGGAAAATTGAAAACCGGCAACCGACAACTGAAAATGAGCGGCAAGAAGGCTGGCGGAAACGGCCCGCAGACTTGTCGCGACCCCGTTGTCGGTTTTTTCCGCCATAGGTGGATCGGTTTGAAAATTTGCATTGGCCTCGTGCAATGGGGCGTGCCGGGGCAGGACAGCGGGAGGGCAAGGTGTCAGCGGCAGACGCATACCTCTTCGGGATTCCCGGCGGGATCTCCGCCGTCAAGGGGGTCCGTTCGGCCGGGGTAGCCTGCGGCTTGAAGCGAACCGGCCAGCCGGACCTTGCGCTGGTCGTGTCGGATTCGCCCGCGACGGTGGCGGCGACGTTCACGACCAATCGGGTCCAGGCCGCGCCGGTCCAGGTCTCGCGGCGGAACCTTCGGGGAGGGAAGTTCGCAGCCATCGTCGTGAACAGCGGGAATGCCAATGCCTGCACGGGGCGCCAGGGCCTTGCCGATGCCGAGGCTATGGCGCTGGAGGTCGCGCGGGTGCTGAAGCGACCGGCCGGACAGGTGTTTGTGGCCTCGACCGGCGTGATCGGCCGCCCCCTGGATATGGATGCGGTCCGAAAGGGGATCGCAGAGGCTGCGGCCCGGCTGGACGTCGCCGGGGGGAGCGAAGCGGCCCAGGCCATCCTCACCACGGACAGCACGCCCAAGGAGGCCGCCATCACCTTTGCCGCGGGGAAGCGGCGGGTGACCATCGGGGGGATGGCCAAGGGATCGGGCATGATCGCCCCGCGGATGGCGACCATGCTGGCCGTCATTGCCACCGATGCCGCCGTGGCGGCGGGATCGCTGCAAAAGGCGCTGCGACTCGCGGTGGACGCGAGCTTCAACTGCATCACGGTGGATGGTGACACCAGCACCAACGACATGGTGCTGTGCTTCGCCAACGGGGCCTCCGGCGCCCCGGCGCTGCGCCCGGGCACGGCCGCCTTCCGCACATTCCAGGTGGGACTGGACATGGTGTGCCTCAGCCTGGCCAAGATGATCGCGCGGGACGGGGAGGGGGCCACCAAGCTGGTGGAGGTCCGGATCACCGGTGCCCGCACGCCCAGGGAGGCCCGCCTGGCGGCCGAAGCGGTGGCCAATTCCCCCCTGGTCAAGACCACGCTCTTCGGAGAGGACATCAACTGGGGGCGGGTGATGGCGGCCTTGGGAAGATCCGGCGCCTGGTTCGACCCCGGGGTGGTGGATCTTTCGGTGGATGAGTTGCCGGTGGTGCGCCGGGGCGTGGGTCTCGGGTCCAGCGCCGAGGCAGCTGTGAACCACCGGCTGCGCCAGCGGGAGTTCGCGCTGGTGGCGAACTTGCATGCGGGTCGCGCGGCGGCGCGCCTGTGGACCACCGACCTGTCCGAAGGCTACGTGCGGATCAACGCGGGATACCGCACCTGACAACGAAAAACGCTCGGCAGTTCGGGGCACCCACGCCACGGCGGTGGGTTCCACCGCGGTGCCGTGGGTCCCGACGGTTCTGAAGGGATAGTGTACAGCCGAACCAGCGAACGGTCGAACAGTCGAACGGTTTTTCCGATGGCCCTTGCTGCCCCCGGGTCCGTGTGGTATAACCGGCCGCGGTTCGCCACGTGACGGACCCACTTCACACGCGTGCGGATTCCGTTGGGGGTGTCCCCGCTCTGTGAGCGGGGATCCCGATGGAGAATGAGGCGCGCGGCGGAACAACCTGCACGGGAGGAACACACCCATGACGGTGACGATTAAGGAGTTGCTGGAGGCCGGCGTCCACTTCGGGCACCAGACCAAGCGCTGGAACCCGAAGATGAAGAAGTACCTGTTCGGGGAGCGGAACGGGATCTACATTATTGACCTGCAGAAGAGCCTGAAGATGTTCCAGGAGGCTCACGCCTTCCTGCGCGACGTGGCCGCCCGCGGCGAGTCGGTAATGTTCGTGGGCACGAAGAAGCAGGCGGCGGACACGATCCAGGAGGAGGCGACCCGCGCCGGGATGTATTTCGTGAACCGGCGTTGGCTGGGCGGGACCCTAACGAACTTCCAGACGATCACCAAGAGCATCTCGCGCCTCAAGCAGTTCGAGGACATGCAGGCCACGGGGAAGTTCGACGCCTTCTCTAAGAAAGAAGTCCTGAGGATGGAGCGCGAGATGAAAAAGCTCAACAACGCCCTGCTGGGCATCAAGGGCATGGAGCAACTCCCGGGCGCTGTCTTCATCATTGATCCCAAGAAGGAGCAGATCGCCGTCCGGGAGGCGCGCCGGCTCGGCATCCCGGTGATCGCGGTGGTGGACACGAACTGCGATCCGGACGAGATCGACTTTCCCGTCCCGGGCAACGATGATGCGATCCGCGCCATCCGGCTGATTACCTCGCGGCTGGCCGATGCCATCATCGAAGGGAGAGGGGCGGGCGCCAAAGCGGGCGTGGCGGGGATCGAGGAGGCGACACCCGCAAGCGGGTACCCGGCCGCCAGCGAACAGCCTGCAGCCGCCCCCACACAGGCAGCATCTCGGGAGGGGACACCCGCTGCCGGATCCCCGGCACCCCAGGCGTCAGCTGCAGCCGCACAGTAAGGAGTTTCCATGGACATTTCGGCAGTGATGGTTCGTGACCTCCGCGACAAGACGGGCGCGGGGGTCATGGAGTGTAAGGCCGCCCTGACGGAGGCCGGCGGCGATCTCACGAAGGCAATCGAGGTCTTGCGGAAGCGAGGGCTGAAGACCGCCGAGAAGAAGGCGGGACGCACCGCGGCCGACGGGCTGGTGGCGGCGTGGATCTCGCCTCGCCGGGACGCGGGGGCCTTGCTGGAGCTGAATTGCGAGACGGACTTCGTGGCCCGCACGGAGCAGTTCACCGGGCTGACCCGTTCTCTGGTCGCCCTGGTTGGGGCGGATGCCGCCGCCTCGGATGTGAGCGTCCTGCTCACGCGGTTCCTCAACGGCAAGCCGGTGGCCGAGGTAGCCAAGGAGACCATCGGGTCCCTGGGGGAAAACGTCGTGGTCCAGCGGGCGGCCCGCCTGGCGCTGCCCCAGGACGCCAAGGGGCTGGTCACGAGCTATCTGCACGGCGGTGGGAAGATCGGCGTGCTGGTCGAGGTGCGGTGCAAGTCGGATGGTGTTGCAAGGAGTGAGGGGCTGGCGCAGTTGGCCAAGGAACTGGCGCTGCAGGTCTGCTCGGCCGAGCCCGCCTACGTGACCCGCGACCAAGTCCCGGCAGAAGTTCTGGAGAAGGAGCGGGAAATCCTAAGGGCCCAGCCCGATATGCAGGGTAAGCCGGCCGCCATCCAGGACAAGATCATCCAGGGGCGCCTGGAGAAGTTCTTCATGGAACGGTGCCTGGTGGATCAGCTCTTCATCCGGGACCCCGAGGGGAAGCAGAAGATCCGGGATGTCCTGAAGGCCGCCGAGAAGACCCTGGGCGAGCCGGTTACCGTGGCTGGCTTCGCCCGGTTCCGCTTGGGCGAGGGGATCGAGAAGCGCGCCGAGGGGTAGCACCCTTTTCCTGGACGATCAGATGCCGGACCTCAAGTATCGACGGATCCTACTAAAGATCAGCGGCGAGGCGCTGGCGGGCGATCAGGAGTATGGGATCAGCACCGACGTGGTTCGTTTCATCGCGGAGGAGGTGCGCGAGGTCCATCGGTTCGGCGTCCAGATCGGCATGGTGATCGGCGGCGGGAACGTCTTCCGCGGGGTGGTGGCCAGCGCCCAGGGGATGGATCGGTCCTCGGCCGACTACATGGGCATGCTGGCCACGGTGATGAACGGCCTCGCCCTGCAAGACGCCCTGGAGAAGGCCAACGTGGACACCCGGGTGCAAACCGCCATCGAGATGCACGAGGTGGCCGAGCCGTTCATCCGCCGCCGCGCGCTGCGCCACCTGGAGAAGGGCCGGGTGGTCATCTTCGTGGGCGGCACCGGCAACCCCTACTTCACGACGGACACGGCGGCGGCCCTCCGGGCCATGGAGATCAACGCCGACGTCGTCTTGAAAGCGACTAAGGTGGACGGGGTCTACAGCGCCGATCCCAAGACTGACCCGACGGCGAAGAAGTTCGAGGAGCTCAGCTACATCGAGGTTCTCAGCCGGCGCCTGAAGGTCATGGACTCCACCGCCATCTCGCTCTGCATGGACAATGGGTTTCCCATCGTGGTCTTCAACCTGCTGGAGAAGGGGCGGCTGCGCCAGCTAGTATTCGGAGAGCGCATCGGCACCCTGGTCCGGGGAGGCTGACGGGTCATGCAGGAGGTCATCAAGAAGGCCGAGCAGGACATGAAGCGGGCGACCGAGGCGACACTCAAGGACTTCAACAGTGTGCGCACGGGCCGCGCCTCCGTCGCGCTGTTGGATGGAATCGTCGTGGACTACCACGGGACGCCGTCCCCCCTGAAGGCGGTGGCCAACCTGGCGACCCCGGAGCGGCGCCTGATCACCATCCAGCCCTGGGAACCCTCGCTGATCCCGGCGATCGAGAAGGCCATCCTGAAGTCCGACCTGGGGATCACACCCATGAACGATGGCAAGGTGATCCGGCTGGCGGTCCCCGCGCTCACGGAGGAGCGCCGCAAGGAGCTGGTGAAGGTCGTCCGCAAGATGGCGGAGGAAGGGCGGGTCACCATCCGCAACATCCGCCGGGACGCCAACGAGGCCTTGAAGAAGCTGGAGAAGAACAAGCAACTGTCCGAAGACGGCGTGCACAAGGGCATGGACCAGATCCAGGACCTGACGAACCGGATGATCAAGAGCCTGGACGAGCTCCTGGAGAAGAAGGAAAAGGAGATCATGGAGTTCTGAGTCCAACCCACCCACCCGGCGCGGGAAGGCGGACCGCGAGGTCATGCACCGTCAACGGATCCTTAGCGCGCTACTGCTCATCCCCTCGTTTCTCCTCCTCGTTCATTTTGGTTCGCCACGCCACTTTGCGCTGCTGGTCAGCCTGGCCATCGGCCTGGCCGCGTGGGAGTTCTCCCGGTTGTGCCCGGCGGGGACGGATACCGGGCTCTCCCTGGTCACCGTCGTCGGCGCCCTGGCGTGGCACGTGGCCCTCACCTCGATCGGTGGCGTGGCAGGTGTAGGGGCCGCGGTGGCCGGGGCGGCGCTCCTGCGGGCGACGCTTGTCAAGGCCGAGTTTCGAGTGGGCCTCCTGCAAGCTGCCTGGATCGTGCTAGGGACGGCCTACGTGGGCGGCCTCTTGAGCTTCGCTAGCGTGCTCCGCGCTCTGCCCGAGGGGCGAGAGCTCATCTATTTTCTTGCCGTTACAACCTGGGCGGGGGACACCGGAGCGTTCTACATCGGCAGCCGGTTTGGCCAGCAGCCGCTGGCCCCACGGATCAGCCCCAGAAAGACGGTCGAGGGCGCCCTGGGCGGCATGGCTGCCACGATGGTCGTGGCGATCGCCGGGAGCCCCTGGATCTGGCCGCGGCTGCCGTGGGCCCCCGCGGCCGTAGTAGGCCTGCTGCTGGCCATCGTCGGGATCCTGGGGGACCTGTGCGAGTCGGCGGTGAAGCGCGGCGCCGCGGTCAAGGATAGCGGGGACCTCATCCCAGGGCACGGCGGGGTCCTGGACCGGCTGGACAGCCTGATGTTCGCGTGCCCCGTCCTGTACGCGCTGGTGCGAATCGGGTGGGTGTGATCGCGGAGTGGTTGCCGGTTGCGCTGGATCTCCCGCGCGCCCTGCGCGTCGGGCTGGCGGTGGGAAGCGGCCTGCTGTGCGCCATCGCCTTCCCGCCCTGGGACGCCGGGCTGATCGCATTCGTCGGGCTGGTCCCGCTTTTCTTGGCGCTGGAAGGGACCACGCCGCGACAAGCGGCGTGGCTGGGATATGCGGCCGGCCTGAGCTTCTACCTCGCGACGATCTGGTGGGTCACCAACACGATGACCACCTACGGGCGCATGCCGCTTGCCCTGAGCCTGGTGGCGCTCCTGCTCCTGTGCGGGGTCCTGGCGGGCTACACGGCGGCCTTCGCCGGGCTCCTCGTGGCGGGCCGGCGCTGGCTGCGGTTCCCCCGGGGGATCGAGCCGCTCCTCGCCGCGGGCCTGTGGGTGGCCCTGGAGTTCCTGCGGACGTATCTCTTCTCGGGATTCCCGTGGGCGCTCCTGGGATACAGCCAATACCGCCAGCCGACGGTCCGGTTGCTGGCCTCGGCGGCGGGCGTGTACGGGATCTCGGGTCTGCTCCTCCTGGTGAACGGGACGCTGGCGGGCTTGCTGGCGTTGTCCATGGAGGCTCGAGAGCAGGGCGTCCGCTGGCGCACGACGCTCCTGCCGGTTGGCCTCGCCGCGCTGGCCGTCCTCCTCACGGTCGGATACGCACGTCTCCTCTGGCGTGCTCCCACGGGAGGCGCTGCCATTCGCGTGGGGGTGCTCCAGGGGAACATTGACCAGTCGCTGAAGTGGGACCGGAGCTATCAGACAGCGACCCTGGACATCTACGAGCGGCTGGTGCGGCGAATCGCCGCGGAGAATCCCGCGCTGATCGTCTGGCCGGAAACGGCCATCCCCTTCTTTCTGCGGCGCCAGCCCGAGTTGTCGGCCCGCGTCTATCGCCTGGTCGGAGAGACCAGCATTCCCATGCTGATCGGAAGCCCCGACATGGGAGACGACGGCCGCCTGCACAATACCGCGTTCCTCCTGGGAAGAGATGGACAGATTCTCGGGCGGTACGACAAGCGGCATCTCGTTCCCTTCGGGGAGTACGTGCCGCTCCACCAGATCTTCTTCTTCCTGGACAAGATGGTGGTGGGGATCGGCGACTTCGGGCGCGGACGCACGGCCACCGTGTTCTCTCTGGACGGCGTGCGGTTCAGCGTGATGATCTGCTACGAGGCCATCTTCCCGGCCGAGGTGCGAGAGTTCGTGCGCGACGGGGCGGGGTTCCTGGTGAACATCACCAACGACGCGTGGTTCGGGCGAAGCGGCGCGCCCTCCCAGCACCTCGCCATGGCAGCGATGCGCGCCGTGGAGAACGGGACGTACCTGGTCCGCGCCGCCAACACTGGGATCACCGCGGTGATTGCCCCGACGGGGGAGATCCTGGCGGAGACCGGGATCTTCACCGAGGCGACCTTGGTGGGGACGATCCACCCGCGACTGGGCGAGACCCCGTACACCCGGTATGGGGATGTGCTGGCCTGGATCGCCCTGGCGTTCATGGGCGCCTATGTGCTGGCGCTGCTTTCGGCTCGCTGGCGTGGCGGCGCTCCGGGGGCCGGGGGAGTGACAGAGTAGCAAAGTGACAGGGTGACAGAGTAAAATGGTCACAGGGGCAAGGGGGCGGAGGCCGCGGAAGGCAGTAGGCAGTGTGCAGAGAGCGGGGGATCGGGACAGGATACACGCTCGGCTCTTGTTTTGCTTTGTCACTTTATCCCTTGGTCACTTTTTCACTGGAGGAGCATATGATTCCCGATCTGCAACGCACCGTTGACGAGATGCAGCGGAAGCTGGACCAGCTCCGGGTGTACCTTTGACGTCCCTGGCAAGACCGCGCGGCTGGCAGCGCTGGAAGGGGCGGCGGCGGCGCCGGAATTCTGGGGAGATCCGGACAAGGCGCAGAAGCTCCTGAAGGAGCAGAGCGATCTCAGGCAGACGCTGGAGCAGCACGCCGGCCTGGTGAAAGAGCTGGAAGACTTCCGGGTGCTCCTGGAGCTGGCCGCGGACCAGGAGGACGTCGAGACGCTCCAGGAAGTCTCCAGCGGCCTCAAGGACCTCACACGGCAGGTGCGGGCGCTGGAATTGCAGAGCGTCCTCTCGGGCGAGTACGACAAGGGCAAAGCCATCCTGAGCATCAACCCCGGCGCCGGGGGTACGGAGTCCCAGGATTGGGCACAGATGCTCCTGCGCATGTACCTGCGCTGGGCTGAGAGCAAGGGCTTCACGACCGAGATCATCGACCTCCTGGAGGCGGAGGAGGCGGGGATCAAGAACGGTACCGTGACGGTCTCCGGGCCGTATGCCTACGGGTACCTGCGGCCCGAGATGGGCGTCCACCGGCTGGTCCGCATCTCCCCCTTCGATGCCAGCAAGCGCCGGCACACGTCCTTCGCCTCGGTCTTCGTCTACCCGGAGATCTCGGACGATATCGACATCAAGATCGAGGAGAAGGACCTGCGCATCGATACGTTCCGCGCCGGAGGGCACGGCGGGCAGCACATCAACGTGACCGACTCGGCCGTCCGCATCACGCACCTGCCAACCGGGATCGTGGCCTCGTGCCAGAACGAGCGCTCGCAGCACAAGAACAAGGCCCTGGCCATGAAGGTGCTGCGGGCACGCCTGTATGATTTCTACAAGCGGCAGCAGGAGGAGGAGCTGTCGAAGCTGGAGGGCGAGAAGGCGCCGATCGCCTGGGGCAGCCAGATCCGGTCCTATGTTCTGGCGCCGTACCAACTGGTCAAGGACCATCGGACGGGGGAGGAGACGGGGAACGTCACTGCCGTCCTGGATGGCGACCTGGACCGTTTCATCGAGGCGTACCTGTTCAAGCCGCCGGAGAAGACGACGTAGCGCCTCGACGTCTGGCCCGGCGAGCGAGGCCGGGTCCTGGGCCGACCACGCAACACCAGAGGAGAGTGAAAATGCCGAACGAGGATCTCCGCACGGAAGTGGAGCGGCTGCGCGCCGAAAACGAAGCGCTGAAGGCCAAGATCTCTCGACCCACATCCATCAAGGTCAGCGAGAAGGGCGCCGTCTCCGTGTACGGCCTGGGGCGGTTCCCCGTGACGCTGTACAAGGAGCAGTGGCTCAAGCTGCTATCCATGGCGGAGGACATCAAGACATTCATCGCCGAGAACGAGGCCCGGTTGAAGGTCAAGGGGTGAACGGGCCGAAGGCCCGTCGAGAGCGTTCGAGTGTTCGATGGTTCGGTCGTTCCGATCCCACGCGAACCGCCGAACTCCCGAACGCTCTTGTTTTTCCGCCGGTTGCTTGACACCCCTCGGACGCACCCCTATAATCGCCGCACTTTTCGCGATGTTAGCGTTCAGCTGTCAGAGTGTGTGAAAATATCGGTGAATCAGCCCCGTTCGGCTGAGCTCACGACGAAGCCAAGCGCATTTTTCACCCACGGAAAATCA
>CAZXXV010000063.1:0-12549 GCA_964644725.1 uncultured bacterium | reverse complement strand
CAGGGAGGCAAGGAGCAGAGGCGCAAGCGAGCACGGGTGCACAGGAGCCTGGGGGCGAGGGGGCGCAAGAGTAGATCATGATTCTCGGCCGCCCAGCGGGCGTCCGACTCTCGGCTCCCGGCTCGCCGGTCTCAGCTCTCACGTCATGCCTTGACAATTGTATCGCCAGCATATATCTTAAACGTACACCCAAAGGGGAGATTGAGAGAATGGCAAAGATCATCAGCATCAGCATGCTGCGCCAGGGGGTAACCCAGGTTGTCAAGGAATTGCGGGAGCATAGGCAGCCGTGGACCTTGATCCAGCGTTCACGACCCGTCGCCGTCCTGCTTGATTATGAGACCTTCGAGGCTATGCAAAGCCGCTTGCGGGAACTCGAAGAGGAACACCTCCTTCGGGTGGTCGCCGAGGGCCGCGACGAGCACAGGCGCGGTAAGACCCGGAAGATTAACTCCCTCGCGGACCTCCGGTGAAGCGCCCGATTGCGAGCATCCGGCTGACCTCCCACTTCACCCGTCAGTACAAACGCCTCCCATCCGAAATCCAAGACATCGCTGAAGCCCGAGAGCGCATCTTCCGCGCAGACGCCTTCGATGCCCGCCTGCGCATGCACAAACTGTCAGGCCGACTGAAAGACCTGTGGACCTTTTCCATCACGGGGGACATCCGCGTTATCTTCGAGTTTCTCGAAGCCGACGAGGTCCTCTTTCACAGCATCGGACGGCACGAAGTCGCCTATGAATAGGCAGAGTGTCCCGCATGGGCCGGGCGGCCGCACCTGGAGCAAACGAACTGGCGCAAAGTTGCTCTCGGACCAACTTCCCCCCTCTACGTGCGCGGCCTTGACACGGGCAACCAGGTGGCGATAGCCTTGGGTCACCTCGGCGGTCCCCCGTGAGGGATGGGGAGGATGGTGGGGTGAGGTCATCCGAGGACGGCTCAAAGAGGACGGCAATCCGGTGGCCCCCCACACCCGGCGCGTATCTGTCAGGCGGGAGAACAGCCTATGCCTGTCATCTCGATGTTCTTCGGCATAATTGTGTCGATGTACTTCCTGGACAACCGGAGGCATAAGCAGCCTCACATCCACGTGAAATACCAGGATGATGAAGCGGTTCTCTCGATCCCAGACGGCGACTTCTTGGAAGGACAGATTCCCCCGGCCAAGATGCGTCTCGTTCTGGCGTGGATCGAGATTCACAAGGATGAACTCATGGCTGATTGGCATCTTGCCGCCAGCGGCCAGCAACCGTTCAAGATTGACCCCCTGAGGTAAGCAATGAATCCGAGAGTAAAGGCGGTCACGCCGAGAGAGGACTACCACCTCGAGATCACCTTCACCAACGGAGAGATCGGTATGTACGATTGCCGCCCGTTGCTCGACTTTGGTGTATTCACTGAATTGAAGGATGTGAACTACTTCCGCCAAGTCCGGGCAGCCCATGGTACCATAGTATGGCCACATGAGCAGGACATCTGCCCCGATACCCTGTACATGGATTGCCAGAAGATGCAGTTGACAAAGTCCGCCTAACCACTGGCTCCGGTGGCCAATCGTAACCCGCCGCGCTGGGCCCACAGGATCTTGGAGAGCCTGTCTCTTACCAAGGGTTGACCATCCTCACGGTCGGCGAGTTCTTGGAACGCACCGGCCCCCGAGAAACGATACATCCCCTGTTGCTGCCGTTGTGCCCTGGCAACGAAGCGGGACGTTGACACGGGGTTGGGGTGCTGATAATCTGAATTTAGCGGGGCATTCCGCTGTCAGGCCCACTAGAGGCCTCCGGTGGAGGCCATGGGGCTTATCCTGAGAGGGGCGGTTGCAAAGCGGGTCTTTCACCTTCCAGCATATTCGCAAGACTGAAAGGCACGATCCGCCGATGGCGGATCGAATGCCAAAGACAATTGGCCGGTCGTCAGTTGTCCGTCGTCCGTTTTGCGTTGCTCCGACGCGCCTAGTCGGCCTGCCGCCGCAAGAACGTTGGGATGTCCAGGACCTCCTCGTTGACATCCTCAAGGACCAGCTGAGACCCCACGGCTTTCTTGCCCTTCCTGAGGAAGGCGCCGCGATCCGCACCTGATGCGGCTGCTGCCGCTGATGCGGCAGCCTTCGGCGCATAGGCCCGGAGTTCCGTGACCCGCGGGGTCTCCTCCGCCGGCACGGCGTCCGCCTCGTCAAAGCCGGTGGCGATGACCGTCACGCGGACCGCCTCGCCCATCTCGTCCTCCAGAACGTCCCCAAAGATGATGTTGGCGTCCCGGTCCACCATATCGTGGACGATCTTGGAGGCCTCGTTCAACTGGTAGATGGGCATCGTCGAGGCGTGGGCGAAGTTCAGGAGGACCCCCCGCGCCCCCTTGATGGAGACGTTCTCGAGGAGCGGGCTGTTGATGGCCTTCTGCACGGCGTCCACGGCGGCATTGTCCCCCGTGGCCTCGCCGATCCCCATCATGGCCATCCCCCGCTCCGACATCACGGTCCGGACGTCCGCGAAGTCCACGTTGATGTAGCCGGGCTTCACGATAATGTCGGCGATGCCCTGCGCCGCCTGGCGGAGGACGTTGTCCGCCATGGCGAAGGCTTCCTTCACGCCCGTGTTCTTGGAGGCGTGGTTGATCAGCCGCTGGTTCGGGATGATGATCAGGCTGTCCACGCTGGCCTTGAGCTCCTCCAGGCTCCGCTCCGCCTGCTCGGCCCGCCGCTTCCCCTCGAAGACGAAGGGCTTCGTGACGACGCCGACCGTCAGGATCTCCATCTCCTTCGCCAGGTTGGCGATGATGGGCGCCGCGCCTCCCCCCGTGCCGCCCCCCAGGCCGGCCGTGATGAAGACCATGTCGGCCCCCTGCAGGTGCTTAAGGATCTTGTCGGTATCCTCGATGGCCGCCTTGCGGCCTTTCTCCGGGTCCGCCCCCACGCCCAGCCCCTTCGTCAGCTTCTCCCCGATCTGGAGCTTGATCTCGATCGGCGAATAGCGCAGCGCCTGCACGTCGGTGTTCACGACGATGAACTCCACCCCGGTCATGCTGGACGTGGCCATGCGGCTGACCGCATTGGACCCGCCGCCGCCGACGCCGATCACCTTGATGTTCGCCATCGCCCCCGAATCCACCTCCAGCCTGATCGTCATGCGCCTTCCTCCCTTCTCAAGACCAAGCCCACCATCCATGCGAGGCCCGGATCGCACCTGAAACCCGGCCGCGACCCTCATCCCGACATCCGACAGCGTTATCCGACAGCGATCTCCGATGCAACCCGTTCGTTCCCGTCTCTGTCCCTGTCACTGTCGGCTGTCCCTGTCGGCCCTCCCCGACCCCTGACCCCAGTTCTTAGAAGATCTCCCCGAACCACTCCTTCATTCGCGCGACCACCTTGTCGAAGATATTCCGGTCCGTGACCTGGCGGAACTTGCGCCGGTCCCGGTGGGCAGCGCCGTAGAGGCCCAGGCCCACCCCGGTGGCGTACATGGGGCTGCTGATCACGTCCGTGAGGCCCCCCACCCCGCGCGGGATGCCGCGGCGCACCGGCATGTCGAAGATCTGCTCCGCCAGCTCGGGCACGCCCTCCATGATGGAGGAGCCGCCCGTCACCACCACCCCGCCGTTCACGCGCCCGGTGTACCCGGCCCGCCGCACTTCCCGGTCCACCAGCATGAACAGCTCCTCCAGGCGCGGCTGGATGATCTCGCACAGGGTCTGACGCGTCAGGACCCGGGGGCGGCGGCCGCCCACGCTGGGCACCTCGATCTTCTCCTCCGGCCGGGTCATGCTGGCGAGGGCGCAGCCGTACTTCCGCTTGAGGGACTCGGCCTCCGGATGCGGGGTCCTGAGGCCGATGGCGATGTCGTTGGTGAGCATGTCCCCGCCCACCGCCAGGACCGCGGTGTGGTAGATGCTCCCCTCCACGAACACCGCCACGTCGGTGGTGCCGCCCCCCACGTCCACCAGGATGCAGCCCAGCTCCTTCTCCTCGGGGGTGAGTGTGGCCTCGGAGCTGGCCAGTTGCTGCAGCACGATGTCCTGCACCTCCAGCCCGGCCTTGTTGGCGCACTTGATGATGTTCTGGGCCGAGGCCACGGCCCCGGTCACGATGTGCACCTCCGCCTCCAGGCGGATCCCGCACATCCCCAGCGGCTCTTTGATGCCGCCCTGGTCGTCGATCATGAACTCTTGCGGCAGGACGTGGATCACCTCGCGATCCACCGGCAGGGCGACCGCCTTGGCCGCGTCGATGACCCGGTCGATGTCCCGCTGGGTGACCTCCCGGTTCTTGCCCGAGACGGCGATGACGCCGCGGCTGTTGATGCCCTTGATGTGGCCGCCGGCGATCCCCACGAAGGCCGACCGGATCTCCACTCCGGCCATCAGCTCGGCATCCTCCACGGCCCGCCGGATCGAGTCCACGGTGGCCTCGATGTTCACCACGACTCCCTTCCGAAGACCCCGAGACGGGCTGTGGCCGACGCCGATGATGTCCACGAGGCCGCCGCCGTTCATCTCGGCCACGATGGCACAGACCTTCGTCGTGCCGATGTCGAGGCCAACCACCAAGTTGCCTTGCTTGGCCATCCGTGCCACCTCCCTCGTCAATCCATCCGGAAGACCGGCCCCCAATCAGACGCTGCTGGGTTCCCGGTTACGATCTCCGCCCTGAGTTCGCCGGAATTACGGACGACCCGTGGTCGCCGCCGCCGGCCCGAAGACCACCCGATCACGGAAGCGGAGATCCACATCGGCGAACCGGTCCAGGCGTTGATGGCTGGCCGCCAGGGCAGCCCCCAGCCGCCGCAACTGCCCTTCCAGGTCCTGGGCATGGAGCCGGATAGCCGGCATCTGCTGCCCCAGGTTCACCACGTAGCTCCCATCACCCGCAATGGCGATCTCGTGGGCTCGCTCGCCCTGGATGGCGTTGGCCAGTTGGAACTGGCGCCAGACCGCCAGGCCCTGGACCATCTCCGAGGTGAGGATCCGTTCGCCGACGGCGACGTGCCGCGGGGTGGCCGCGCGCAGCGTCGGCAGCGTGGGCAACTCGTCCTCCCCCAACTCTGCCAGAATCACCCCGTCGGCGCTGAGCAGGTAGCGCCGGTCCGCGATGAAGACCGCCTCCGCCATGCGTTCCACGACCTGGATCGTGAGCGAGAGCGGCAGCCGGCGCCGCACCGAAGCCTCCTTGATCCAAGGATTCTCCAGCACGCGACGAGCCAGCGCCTTGAGGTCCACCTCCAGGATGCTGGTCTCCGGGGCGAGGCCCAGGCTGTTGATAATCTCTTGGGCGGCCACCTGGAGGTTGCCCTCGACCTGGATCTCGACCACCCGGAAGTAGGACAGGCGCAGAACCGCCCGGTACCCCTCCCAAAGGCCCACGCCGGTCCCCCCGAGGACCAGCAACACGCCCAGAACCTTGACCAGGCGCGTGAGGCGCGGAAACCGCTCGCGCCGCCGTACACTTCCGCCAACCCGCCACCTGGGCGTGTGGTAGTCTCGAATCATAACCGCACCTTCCACGAAGGCGTTCGGCGGTTCGACCGTCCCCGCTCCGCTCCGCAGTCCGGGGCGGAGTCCGCAGTTCGACTGTTCCCGAACGTTCGAACAGCCGAACCCCCGAATCCGCCTCTGGCGGAAGCGCTTTTCAGTCCTCCCCGAGCACCCGGATCTCGAGTTCCAGGTCAATCCCCGCCGTGGCCCGGACACGCTCCCTCGCCAGCGCCACCAGCGCCAGGACGTCAGCCGCCCGCGCATCCCCCAGGTTCACAAAGAAGTTCCCGTGCTTCTCCGAGATCATGGCGCCGCCGATCCGGGTGCCCTTCACGCCCGCCGCGTCCACCAGCCGGCCGGCATAATCTCCTGGCGGATTCTTGAAGATGGAGCCTGCCGACCGGAACTCCACCGGCTGGCTCGCGTTCCGCTGGACCAGCCACCGGGAGATCCGCTGCCGGATGGTGGTCGGGTCCCCCGGTGCCAGGGCGAAGGTCGCCCGGACGATCACCGCGCCCTTGGGGAAGCCGGAGAACCGATAGGCAAAGGGAATCGTCTCGCACCCGAGGAGGAGATCATCTCCTTCCTCCGTGACGAGTTGCACGCGGGCCAGGCGGTCGGCGGTCGCTCCACCCCAGGCCCCGGCGTTGCCCCAGACGGCACCACCGACCGTCCCAGGGATCCCGCTCAGGAACTCCAGGCCGGTGAGTCCCTGCTTGCTGCAGAAGGCCAGCAACCGGTTGATGCGGACCCCCGCCCCCACCGTGACCTCGGTGCCCTCTCGCTCCAGGTCCTGAAACCTCTCGGGGAGGATCACCATCCCCCGGATCCCCCCGTCCCGGACGAGGGTGTTGCTGCCACTGCCCAGGACGAACACCGGAAGCTGCTGGGACCGGGCGAAGGCCAGGGCCGCCTTCAGGTCCTCTGCGTCCTCGGGGACCACCACGAGGTCGGCGGGGCCCCCGATCTTGAAGGACGTGTGCCGCGCCATCGGCTCGCGGAACAGGACCTCCCCCCGCACCCGGGTCCGCAGCTCTTTCGCCAGATCCTCGCTCGCCAGCACGGCCATCTCACCGGCCTGCCTGTGCGTGCCCGCACGCAGACAGGCCTTCCGTCTCGAGCCGCCGGACGATCTCCTCTCCGATCTTCCAGATATCCCCCGCGCCCATGACCAGCACGATATCGCCGGGGCGCGCTACCGCGGCCACGGCGTCCACCAGGTCCTCCTTCACCGGGAGGTAGGTGACGCTCTTGTGGCCGTGCTCCTTGGCCCCGTCGGCGATCTGTCCTCCGTGGACGCCTGGGATCGGCCGCTCGCCCGCGGGATAGATCTCGGTCACGAACAGCCGGTCCGCCTGGTAAAAGGCCGTGGCGAACTCGTGGACCAGGGCCCGCGTCCGCGTGTAGCGGTGCGGCTGGAAGACGGCGATGACATTCCGCCCGAACCCAGACTTGGCTGCGTTCAGCGTGGCCTGGATCTCCGCCGGATGGTGCGCGTAGTCGTCCACGACCAAGATGCCGTTAGGCTCTCCCAGGATCTGGAACCTCCGGGCGACGCCCGCGAACTCGCCCAGGGCTGCCTGGATCGCGGTGAAGTCTATCTGCAGGTCCAATCCCACGGCCGTGGCCGCCAGGGCGTTATAGACGTTGTGCAGGCCCGGCACCCGCAACTGGATGCGGCCGAGCGCCTTGCGCTTCCAGGACACCAGGAACTCCGACGTCATCCCCTTGAACGCGATGTCCCGGGCCAGGAAGTCCGCCTGGGTCCGCAGGCCGTAGGTGACGAACCGCTTCTCCACGCGGGGGAGCAGGCTCTGGATGTTCTCCTGGTCCAGGCACAGGACCGCTAAACCGTAGAACGGGACCTTGTTGATGAACTCGACGAAGGTGTCCTGGATGTGGTTGAGGTCCCGGTAGTAGTCCAGGTGTTCGGCATCAATGGTGGTCACCACCGCGATGGTGGGCGAGAGTCTGAGGAACGACCCGTCGCTCTCGTCCGCCTCCGCCACCAGGAAGTCCCCCTGGCCGAGCCTGGCGTTGGTCCCCAGCGCATTCAGGCGCCCGCCGATGACGATGGTGGGATCCAACCCGCCCCGCGCCAGCACAGTCGCCACCATGGAGGTGGTGGTGGTCTTCCCGTGGGTCCCGGCCACAGCCACGCCGTACTTCATCCGCATGAGCTCGGCCAACATCTCGGCGCGTTGGATCACGGGGATCAGCCGTCGCCGCGCCGCCGTCAGCTCGACGTTGTCCGGGGCCACCGCCGACGAGCGGACCACCACGTCGGCCTCGCCCACGTTCTCGGCCTGGTGGCCGATGGCGACCCGGATCCCCAGCGAGGCAAGGCGCCGCGTGGTCTCGGACTCCCGGCTGTCGGAGCCGCTGACCGCATAGCCCAGGTTGTGCAGGACCTCGGCGATGCCGCTCATCCCGATGCCGCCGATGCCCACGAAGTGAATCCGCCGGATGCGCTTGAACATGCCGGCCCCTCCCCTCACCCTCCCCTCTCCCGGGTACCCTCTGGGTGTGGAAGAGGGCCGGGGTGAGGGGTACCGATCACCCGTTCCAAGAGGTCCACGATCCGGTCCGCGGCATCCAGCCGCGCCAGGCTCCGGGCCTGCCCTCCCATGCGTGCGAGCACCTCTGGCTTCTCCAGGGCCGCCTGCACGCTGGCGGCGATGCGCTGGCCGTCGCAGTACGCGTCCGGGACGGACCAGGCCGCCCCGGCCCCGACCATGACCTCGGCGTTCAGCCGCTGGTGATCGTTGGCCGCGTACGGGTAGGGCACCAGCAGCGCAGGCTTCCCCACGGCCGCCAGCTCAAAGATGGTGCTGGCCCCCGACCGGGCAATGACAAAGTCGGCCGCCGCATACGCCATGGCCATATCCTGAAAGAACGCCTCCACCCGCGCCTGAAAGCCGCCCTCCTCGTATGCCTGCCGCGCCTGGGTGAGGTCACGCTCCCCGGTGCCGTGCAGGAACTGGATGCGCCCACGCTGCCCTGCCAGGCGAGGCAGCGCCTCCATGGTCCCCACGTTGATGCGGTGGGCCCCCTGGCTCCCCCCAAAGATCAGGACCGTGAACCGCTCGGGCAAGAGCAGGAACCGCCGGCGTGCCTCCTCTGCGTCTCCGGGACGGATCTCGGGTCGCACAGGATTGCCCGTCACAGTGACCCGCCCGGCCGGAAAGAAGGCCGTCGCAGCCTCGAAAGACACCGCCACGGCCGAGGTGATCCTGCCCAGCCAGCGGTTGGCCAGCCCCGGGTACGCGTTCTGCTCGTGAATCACGGCCGGGATGCGCAGGATGCGTGCCGCCAGGACCGTGGGAAACGAGGCGTAGCCGCCCACCCCCAGGACGACCTGGGCACCGAACTCCCGCAACAGACGGGCCGCCTGACGCACGGCGGATGGCAGGGCGAGCAGCGCCGACACCTGGCCGCGCCATCCCCTCCCTTTGATCTGATGCACCCTGAGGCCGCGGAAGGCGTGCCCCAGCCGAGGGAGAATGGTGGACTCCACGCCTTCCGATGCCCCCACGAAGAGCACCTGCGCCTCCGGCTGCCGCTTTGAAAGCGCGGCACGCACCGCCAGCGCCGGGAAGAGATGGCCCCCCGTTCCCCCACCGGTGATCAGTATCCGCACCGATCCTCCCCACCCCTTTCAATGAAAAACTGACAACCGACAATGTCGAGCCCTCGGCGGACCCGGCCTGGTGGGCAATGCTGCGTCCGGGCGAGACCCGCCTCGGGCGGGAGAAACCGGCCACCCGCTCTCCCCGGTTGTCCGTTGTGAGTTGTCCGTTTTGCATTTTCCATTGCCGTGCCGCTTCCTCTGCCCAAACCGGCATACGCGTTCTCGATGCATGGCCCCCATCGGCCACAAGAAGTTACGAACGGACAGAACCCCGTACTGGCACCGCCATGGACCGGCGCGAGACGTTCAAGAGCACACCCACCCCCAGGAGCGTGATGGTGAGGGACGACCCGCCGAAACTCACAAACGGCAGCGGCACCCCCGTGGTCGGCATCAGGCCGCTCACTACCGCCATGTTGAGCACCGCCTGCCCGACGACCAGGCCGGTGATCCCCATGGCGAGATAGCTGGCGTAGGGATCGCCGGCCCGCACGGCCGCCCGTGTCCCGCGCCAGAGGAACAGCCCAAAGAGCGCCACGACCAGCATGGCCCCCACGAAGCCCATCTCCTCCCCCACGATGGCGAAGATGAAGTCGGTGTGGGGCTCCGGCAGGAAGAAGAGCTTCTGCATGGAGTCCCCCAGCCCGCGGCCGAAGAGTCCTCCCGGTCCCAGGGCGTAGAACGACTGGTCCAACTGATAGGTGGCGTTGGCCGAGACCCGCGCCGGATCCAGGAGCGCCAGGAATCGCGTCCGCCCGTGGGCGGATCGCATGATCAGGAACGCGAGGACGGGGAGCGCCGCCCCGGCCGTGGCCAAGAGATGGCTGATCCGCGCCCCACCCACGAAGAAGAGCACGGCCGCCGCGAAGAGCAGGATCGCGGCCGTCCCGAAGTTCGGCTGGAGGATGATCAGTCCCGCCATCAAGCCGGTCATGCAGAGCGGCGGGACGAACCCGTCCAGGAAGCTGTCCAGGCGATCCTGCCGCCGGGCGAAGTAACTGGCCAGGAACAGGATCATCGAAAGCTTCGCCAGCTCGGCCGGCTGGAAGGAGAAGCCAAAGAACCGGATCCATCGCCGCGCGCCGTTGATGCGGATGCCGATGTGGGGAACCAGGAGCAGGAGCAAGAGGCTGCCGAGGAAGAGGATCGGGGTCAGCCGTTGGAGCGTCTTGAGGTCCCGCCCCACGGCCCACGCCATGGCCAGGAGGCCGACGCAGGCGTACACGAGCTGCTTCTTCAAGAAGAAGGTCGGGTCGCCGAACCGCTCCTGGGCGCGGATGGCGCTGGCGCTGTAGATCATCACGATCCCCACCCCGACCAGGGAGAGCGTCACCAAGAGCAGCAACCGGTCGGAAGGTGCTCGGCTCCCCATGCCTGCATGGGTCGAGAAAAACGCCCTCCAGCCCCGGGCGGGCGCGGCCGGCTCAGGCGGCTCTGGCATCCCTGGCCCCGACCAGTGCTCAGCGGGAACGCCCAACCCCTTCCCTCCCGGACTGCAACGCACGAACGGCTTGTCGGAACACCTCACCCCGGTGCTCTGCATCACGGAACATGTCGAAGCTCGTGCACCCCGGCGAGAGGAGAACCATGTCCCCGGGAGCGGCTAGGCGGGCTGCCCTCGCCACGGCGTCAGCCATCCCTTCCACCTTCTCGGCGGGGCAGCAGCCGCCGATCTGCTCCAGGATTTTCACTCGCGCCTCGCCGATTGCGATGACCGCCTTAGCGCGCCTCTCAAGCAAGGGCGCCAACGGGCGGAAATCCTCCCGCTTGTCCCGTCCACCGATGATGAGGATCACCGGGGCGTCCGAGGCCTCGAGAGCCCGGCGGACGGCGAAAACATTCGTGGCCTTCGAGTCGTTGACGTACCGGACGCCGCCTATCTGCGCGACGATTTCCATGCAGTGCGGCCTTCCTCCAAAAGCTCGGAGGGTCTCGGCCATGGGTTCGGGCGTGGCCCCCACTGCGCTGGCCGCGGCGCATGCGGCCAGGGCGTCCTCGAGGTTGTGCACCCCCTGGATCCGGATCGCGGACATCCCGCAGATCGGCTCGGTCCGCCCACCCCGGCGTACCATCAGGCGATCCCCGCGGAGGAAGGCACCATCCCCGACCGTCCGCGTTCGACTGAAGAGGTGGACCCGGGAACGAATCCCTTGCGCGTATTCCAGGACGAGGGGATCGTCGGCGTTCAGCACAGCCACGTCATCGGGTGTCTGGTATGCAAATATCCGGACCTTGGCCGCGTAGTAGTCCACAAGGGAGGCATACCGATCCAGGTGATCCGGCGCCAGGTTGAGCAGGACCGCCACCTGGGGGCGGAACGAGACGATCGTCTCGAGTTGAAAACTGGAGAGTTCGGCCACGACCCAGGCGTCATGAGAGAGTGTTGGAACCACATCGCAAAGCGGCCGCCCGATGTTCCCGGCGACCACGGCGTCTTTGCCTGCCCTCCGGAGGATGTCCCCCGTCAGGGTGGCGGTCGTCCCCTTGCCCTTTGTCCCGGTGATCCCAATGAACCGGGCCGTCGTCAGTCGGTAGGCCAGCTCGACCTCGCTCCACACCGGGATGCCGAGCGCGATCGCTCGGGCCAGCAGAGGAAACCGGATGTCCACCCCGGGGCTGATGACGATCAGATCCGCCTCCAGGAAACTCTCCGCAGTGTGCCCCCCGGTCTCGAGGCGGACGCCTTGCCGCGAAAGCTCCGCGAGGTCCACGCGCAGCTTCTCCGCCGGGTTCTGGTCGGTGGCAAGAACTTTCGCCCCGCGCTCCGCTAACACCTTGCAGGCGGCAACCCCGCTTCGCGCCAGCCCCACGACCGTCACGCGCTTCCCCTGAAGGTCCAGCTCACTCACGCTTCCCGCCTCCTGCCTTCTGCCTACTGCCTTCTGCCTTCCGTATCCCAGCTTACGCCCTTCGCCTTACCCCTCACGCTTCACGTTTCACGCCCCTCGGCTCTCGTCTCTCGGCTGCCCCGGACAGCGAGATCCGACAGCGATTTCCGAGAGAACTCATTCGCATCCTGTTCCTGCGCCTGTCCTCGTTCTATCCCAATCCCTGTCCCTGTCGCTGTCCCTATCGCTGTCGGCTTTCCGCTCTTAACGCAGTTTCAACGTCGTCAGGGCGATCACCTGCAACACGAACGACACGATCCAGAAGCGAACGATGATCTTGGGCTCCGGCAGGCCGTTCAACTCGTAGTGATGATGGATGGGTGCCATCCGGAAGACCCGGCGACCGGTCCGCCTGAACCAGAACACCTGGATGATCACCGACAGGGCCTCGAAGACGAAGCAGCCGCCAGCGACGACCAGGATCAGCTCGTTCTTGGTCACGAGGGCGACGGTGGCCAGCGCTCCCCCCAGCGCCAGCGATCCCGTGTCACCCATGAAGACCTGGGCCGGGTGCGCGTTGAACCAGAGAAAGCCCAGGCTGGCCCCCACCAGCGCCGC